>DASUXK010000339.1:0-8669 GCA_036377935.1 Usitatibacter sp. | reverse complement strand
GCGCCCGCGCGGATCTTGTCCAATGTCGTGTTGGGCGTGATCGCCTGGGGGTCGATCCGGATGTCGATCACCGCGGGCTTGTCGGCAGCCAGGCAGCGCTCCATCGCCGGGCCGAACTGCGCCGTCTCCTCGACGATCTCGCCCACCGCGCCGAAGGAGCGCGCGAATGCGGCGAAGTGCGGGTTCGAGAGCTGCGTGCCGATCACGCGCCCGGGATAGTGCTTCTCCTGGTGCATGCGGATCGTGCCGTACATGCCGTTGTTGATCACGAGCACGACGATCGGCGCCTCGTACTGCACGGCGGTGGCGAGCTCCTGGCCCGACATGAGGAAATCGCCGTCGCCGGCGAAGCACACCACCTTGCGCTCGGGATGCACCAGCTTCGCGGCGATCGCGGCGGGGACGCCGTAGCCCATCGCGCCCGAGGTGGGCGCCACCTGCGTGCGAAAGCCCGTGTAGCGGTGGAAGCGGTGCAGCCACGTCGCGAAGTTGCCCGCGCCGTTGCAGTAGATCGTGTCCTCGGGCATGTGCTTGTCGAGCCAGTCCACGACATCCCACATCTGCACGCGCCCGGGGATCTCGCGGCGCGCGGTCCATGCCTCGAAGTCGGCGCGCGCCTCCGCGGCCGCCCCCTTCCACGGCGGGTTCTCCACCGGCGTGAGCGCGGCGACGGCCTCGGCGAAAGGCGCCATCGCGGAGACGATGCCCAGCTCCGGCTGGTACACCCGCCCGATCTCCTCGGGCGAGGGATGCACGTGCACGAGCTTCTGGCGCGGCACCGGCGCCTCGAGCAGCGTGTAGCCGCCGGTCGTCATCTCGCCCAGGCGCGCGCCCACGACGAGCAGCACGTCGGCCATGCGCACGCGCTCGGCGAGCACGGGGTTGATGCCGATGCCGACGTCGCCCACGTAGCGGGCGTTGCGGTTGTCGAAGAGGTCCTGGAAACGGAAGGCGCACCCGCACGGCAAGTCGTTCGCCTCGACGAAGCGGCGCATCTGCTCGCAGGCCGCGCGCGTCCAGCCCGTGCCGCCGAGGATCACCATCGGGCGCTTGGCGGTGGCGAGCAGGCGCTGCAGCTCGAGGAGCTCGCCGGCGCCGGGATGCGCCTGCGCGGGGACGTGCGGCTTCGCATCGGCCGCGTTCGACAGCTGCGCGAGCATGTCCTCGGGCAGCGCGACGACGACGGGTCCGCGTCGCCCCGACGTGGCCACCTGGAACGCGCGCGCGACGAGCTCGGGGATGCGATGGGCCTCGTCGATGCGCACGGCCCATTTCGCGAGCGGCGCGAACATCGCCGCGAAATCGACCTCCTGGAACGCCTCGCGATGGCGGAAGCGGCTGCCGACGTCGCCCACGAAGAGCACCATCGGCGTCGAATCCTGGAACGCGGTGTGCACGCCGATGGAGGCGTGCGTCGCGCCCGGGCCGCGCGTGACGAACGCCACGCCCGCCTTGTTGGTGAGCTTGCCGTAAGCCTCCGCCATGTTCGCCGCGGCCGCCTCGTGGCGGCAGACGACGAGCTTCAGCCGGTCGCGGACGTCGTAGAAGCCGTCGAGCGCCGCGAGGAAGCTCTCCCCCGGCACGGTGAACGCGCGATCGACGCCCTGCAGCACGAGCTGCTCAACGAGCAGCCGCCCTCCCGCCCTCTGCGTCATTGTTCTTCTCCCTCCGGGGTGCCACGAACACCTGCTTCACGATGTAGCCGCGCTCGCGCAGCATCTCCACGAGGCCGCGGGGGCCCACGAGGTGCAGCGCGCCGACCGCGACGAAGCGCGGCCCCTTCGCATCGCCGAGCCACGCCGCGATCTTGTCGACCATCGCGGGGTGGCGCGACCACACGAACTTCTCCTCGAACCGCTCGGCGCCCTTCACCTTCTCGTCGTAGCGCCGCGCAACCTCCAGCATCTCCTTCGCGTCGCCGACCTGCCAGGCGTGCACCATGCCCTCGATCTGGCGGTCCGCGAGCCCCTGCTCGAGGGCGGTGAGCGTGCCCTCGAAGATGTCCTTGCTCTCCTGCGCGGTGAGCGAATCCATGAGCTTCGCCTGCGCCGCGACGCCCTCCAGCTCCACGATGGGCTTGCGGTCGCTCTTCGCGCGCTCGAGGAGGTAGGCGTCCATGCCGAGCTGCGGCAGGTACCCCAGGCGCGTCCACTCCGCGAGCACGAGGAGCGAGGCGGCGATGAAGGGCTTCATCTCGCGCACCTGCGCCTCGGGAATCCCGTAGCGCGGCAGCAGCCCGAGTAGCCGCTCGTAGTCCTCGGGCGGCACGTGGTTGCGCAGGCTGTCCGGCGGGGTGAACGCCATGGCGGTGGCGTACTTGTCCATCTCCGCCTTGTCGGTGATGTCGGCCTCGACCGCGAGGGCGGCCGAATCGTCGAACGCCTCCTCCACCGCCGTGGGCAGCGGATACCACTCCGCCTTGCCGGCGTGGATCGTTCCGAAGAGCCATACGTGGTTCGCGAGCGAATCGACGCGCCAGAGGAAGTTCTGCGCGAACGCGGGCGCCGCGGCGAACGCGGCCAGGAGGACAAGAATTCGCAGGACGGCGGCTCTCGGCTTCATTTCGCGTTGGGGCTCCACTGGCTCTTCACCGGCTCGAACGGCGCCATGGGGATCGCCTCGTAGCGCACCTCGACGATCTCGATCTCCTCCTCGCCCGCCGGGGTGTGCAGCCGAACGGTATCGCCCTCGCGCGCCTTGATGAGGGCGCGCGCGACGGGCGAGATCCAGCTCACGTAGTTCCTCGCGGGGTCCATCTCGTCGATGCCGACGATGCGCACCGTGTTCTCCTCGCCCTCGCCGTTGGCGTAGGTCACCGTCGCGCCGAAGAAGACCTGGTCGGTCTCCTCCCGCGTGGCCGGATCGACGACCTCGGCGATCTCGAGGCGCTTGGTGAGGTAGCGGATGCGCCGGTCGATCTCGCGCAGGCGCTTCTTGCCGTACTGGTAGTCCGCGTTCTCCGAGCGGTCGCCCAGCTTCGCCGCCCACGACACGACGCTCGTGACGTCCGGGCGCTCGTGGTTCACCAGCCACTGCAGCTCGTCGCGCATGCGCCGCCACCCCGCCGGCGTGAGGTAGTTCTTCGATCCGGGCGGAATCGGGTTCGCGTCCTCGCCCTCGCGATCGTCTTCCGGCAGGTTCTCGCCGTCTTCTCGCGTGAACGCCTTGCTCATCGGATTCTCCCTCCCCCTTGGGGGAGGGCCGGGGAGAGGGTCATCACTTGAATCCTTCGACAAACATTCGTATCCCTCCCAGCAGCATCTCCACCGCGATCGCCGTGAGGATGAGGCCCATCAGCCGCGCCATCGCCTGCATGCCGCGATCGCCCATCCAGCGCTGCAGCCGCTCGCCGGCGAGGAGGACGACGGTCGCGATCGCCATGGTCACGACCAGCGCCCCCGCGAGCATGCCGAGCGCCTTGGGCTGCTTCGATGCGAGGAGCATCACGGTGGCGAGCGCGGAGGGGCCGGAGATGAGCGGGATCGCGAGCGGCACGATGAACGGCTCGCCGCGCGGCTCCAGTCCGAACGCGCCCTCGGGATGGGCGAAGACCATGCGGATCGCGATCATGAAAAGGATAACACCGCCCGCGATGGACAACGACGTCTCGGAAAGGTGCATCACGGCGAGGATTTCCGGGCCGAAAAGCATGAAGGCGGCGAGCAGCACGAAGGCGATGCCGCACTCGCGGACGATCACCCGGCGCCGGCGCGCGACGGGGACGTCGGCGAGCAGCGTGTTCACCACCGGGACGTTCCCGAAGGGGTCCACCACCAGCAGCAGCAGGATGATCGCGGAGAGGAATTGGCCCGGCATGGAGGCGATATGATATGCGCCTTCCATGCGCCGGGCTGCCTTCCTCTGCCTCCTCGCCGGGGGCTGCGCGATCGCCTTCGCGCCGATCTTCGTGCGGCTCTCGGACACGGGGCCGGTGGCGAGCGCCTTCTGGCGCACCGCGCTCGCGATGCCGCTGCTGTGGGCATGGCTCGCGCGCCCCGCCGCCCGGACCGAGGCCCGCGCGGCGATTCCGCGCGGGGCGCTCGCCGCCGCCGGCCTCTTCTTCGCCGCCGACCTGGGCGTCTGGCACTGGTCGATCGTCTACACGTCGGTGGCGAACTCGACCCTCCTCGCGAACCTCGCGCCGATCTTCGTGACGCTCGCGGGCTGGCTCTTCTGGCGACGGTCGGTCACGCGCACGTTCCTCGCCGGCATGACGATCGCGATCGTGGGCATGTTCGTGCTGGTCGGACCCAACTTCTCCGCGGGCGGCACGCGGCTCCTCGGAGATGCGCTGGGCGCGCTCACCGGCGCGTTCTACGCGGGCTACATGCTCGCCATCAAGAGCGCGCGCGACGCGGGCGCCTCGACCGGGCGGCTGATGGCGTGGAGCACGACCCTCACCACGATCGTCCTGCTGCCGGTCGCGTACTTCTCGCCGCAGCCGATGTTCCCGGTGCACGCGTCGGGGTGGTGGGTGCTGCTCGGGCTCGCCGTGGTCTCGCAGATCCTCGGGCAGGGGCTCATCGCCTATGCGTTCGCGCACCTTTCGGCATCGCTCTCCTCGGTGTCGCTGCTCATCCAGCCGGTGATGGCGACGATCTTCGCGTGGGTGCTTTTCGGCGAGGCGGTCGGCACGATGCAGTTCGTGGGAGGCGCGGTCGTGCTCGCCGGGATCTGGCTCGCCAAGCGCGGAAGCTAAGGCCGGCCTACCGGGACGTGCTGGGCGAGACGACCTGGTAGAAGATCTCGTCGCGCTTGATCATGCCGAGCTCCATGCGCGCGCGCTCCTCGATCGCCTCGGTGCCTTCCTTGAGGTCGCGCACCTCGGCATCGAGCGCGTCGTTGCGCGCCTTGAGCCCGGCGTTGGTCGCCTTCTGCTCCGCGAGGCTGCGGTCGAGCTCCCACACCGCGCGCCAGCTTCCCTTCCCCAGCCACAGCGGGTACTGCATCGCGACGATGAGGCTGGCGAGGATGGCGGCGAGGATTTTCACCGGGCTACCGCGCCAAGCCCGGAAACACGGAGGACCCGGAGGAGAACCGGGCTTCAGCGGCCTTCATCGGATCTGGTAGAAAGCATCGCGGCCGGCGTAAGAGGAGTCCTCGCCGAGCTCCTCCTCGATGCGCAGGAGCTGGTTGTACTTGGCGATGCGGTCGGAGCGCGAGAGCGAGCCGGTCTTGATCTGCATCGCGTTGGTGCCCACGGCGATGTCGGCGATGGTCGAATCCTCGGTCTCGCCCGAGCGGTGCGAGATCACCGTCGTGTAGCCCGCGTTCTTCGCCATCTCGATCGCCTCGAAGGTCTCGGTGAGCGTGCCGATCTGGTTGATCTTGATGAGGATGGAGTTGGCGATGCCGCGCTGGATGCCCTCGGCGAGGATGCGCGTGTTGGTGACGAAGATGTCGTCGCCCACGAGCTGCACCTTGTCGCCCAGCCGGTCGGTGAGCAGCTCCCAGCCTTCCCAGTCGCCCTCGGCCATGCCGTCCTCGATGGAGACGATCGGGTACTTGTCGCACCAGGTCGTGAGGAGGTCCGTGAACTGCTGCGAGGTGTACGAGAGCTTCTCCGATTCGAAACGGTACTTGCCGTCGCGGAAGAACTCGCTCGCCGCGCAGTCCAGGCCCAGCAGCACGTCGGAGCCGGCGAGGTAGCCCGCCTCCTCGATCGCGCGCAGGATCCACTGGAGCGCCGCCTCGTTGTTCGGCAGGCTGGGCGCGAAGCCGCCCTCGTCGCCCACGGTCGTCGACAGGCCCTCCTTGTCGAGCATCTTCTTCAGCGTCTGGAAGATCTCCGCCCCGCACCGCAGCGCGTCGCGGAACGTCGCGAGCCCCGCGGGGATGATCATGAACTCCTGCATGTCGAGCGAGTTGTTGGCGTGCGCGCCGCCGTTCACCACGTTCATCATCGGCACGGGCATGCGCTTCCTCCCGCTGCCGCCGAAGTAGCGGTAGAGCGACAGGCCCGATTCTTCCGCCGCGGCCTTCGCGCAGGCGACGGAGACCGCGAGGATGGCGTTGGCGCCGAGCCGCGACTTGTTGTCCGTGCCGTCGAGCTCCACGAGCACGCGGTCGAGGTGCGACTGCTCGGAGACGTCGAGGCCCAGGATCGCCTCGCAGATCTCCGTGTTCACGTTCTCGACCGCCTTCTGCACGCCCTTGCCGAAGAAGCGCTGCGCGTCGCCGTCGCGCAATTCGATCGCCTCGCGCGAGCCGGTCGAGGCGCCCGAGGGGACGGCGGCGCGGCCCATCGCTCCCGACTCCACGAGCACGTCGGCCTCGACGGTGGGATTGCCGCGCGAATCGAGGATCTCGCGGGCCACGACTTCGACGATGGCGGTCATGCGGCTTGCTTCCTTTCTCTTACGGAATCTTGGGGACGAGGATCAGCGCGAGCTTCCTCGCGTCGTCGTCGTCGCGGTCCTTCGGCTTCGCGCCCCCGACGGTGAGCACCGCCCAGGCGCGGCCCTTGCGGACGTTCATCTCGCCGGTCTTGCCGTTCCAGAAGGCCTCGGCCCCCGGCAGGAGGAAGGGCTTCGTCTGGTACTTGAGGCGCGCGTCCTCGAAGGCCTGGTCCATCTCCGCGTCGCTGCGCGCGAACCGGAACTGCACCGTGGCGGCGACCGGCTTGCCGTCCTTGAAGGCGTCGTACGTGCAGGAGGTGACGACCTTCGGCCGGCGCGCCTTCGGATTCACCGGCGGCGACGAAGCGGTGGTGCCGAGGGCCTGCTCCGCATCGGCCTGCGTGAAGATCTCGCAGGCGTCGAAGCGTTCTTCGGCATTCGCGCCCGCCGCGGCGAGCGCCGATGCGGCCAGTGCCGCGCATGCGAGGGTTCGGATGATGCGCATCGTTCACCTCCCCGGATGGCTGTGGGTCGTGCGCCCGGATTTCTTGTTGCGCGCATGATACCCGACCGGGGCCGGCGACCGAAGCGATCATTGAGGCACGTCGCGCACGCCCCCGAAGTAGCCGTCGTAGGTGCAGAACTGGTCGCGGCCGGTGAAGCGGCCGTTGAACCCGTTCACGCTCGAGGCGATGCCGCTCACCGTGAACGTGCCGGAGTTGGCCGCCCCGCCGTTGATGGTGCAGTTCCACGAGCCCGCGACCGACGAGAGGTGGCCGGTCTGGGTAAGAGGCCCGCTGAACGTGCACTGCGAGGCCTGCCCCTGGTTCGAAGTGAAGCTCACGTTCATCGTCACCTGCGTGCCGGACTGCTGCGCCGCGAGGGCGCCGAAGATGAGGATCGGCCCGTTCGGGACCTGGCTGCAGCCGCTGCCGGTCGCCGTGAGGCCGCCGAGGTAGTTGCCGGCGAGGTTGTCGCTGCGCCAGGTCTGCCGCGAGATGCTCTTGGTGACCGTCGCGCCGTTCACCGTGTACTGCAGCGTCGCGGTGGACGGGCTGGTGAAGACGACGGTCATCGTGCCGACGGTGTTGCGCGTCACCTGGTTCGGATCGAACGACCCGGCCGCGAAGTACGGGCCCGAGGTCTGGAAGAGCTGGCCGGTGAACGTGGTCTGGCTCCCCGCGGGCGAGGGCTCCATGTCCGAGGCGGTGAACCACTGCGGGACGTTGCCCACGCCGTACACGAAGAGCGTGGCGAAGATCACGTTGCCCTGCTGGATGAAATTCACCCCCCAGCCGGATTCGTTGGGGTTGTACCAGAGGTCGGTGTAATCGGTGGAATACGTGGTGGCCCGGGCGGGCAGGGCGAAGGCGGCCGTGGCGAGGAGCGCCGCGGCGGCGCGCAGGAGCGGTTTCATCATGGGGGCGTCCGTCGAAGTACGCGGCGGGGAGCGCCGCTCGTCCGAAAAGACTACTCCACGGGCAAAGAGTTCCGGCGTGAAACGCGTCGCCGGGCGGCGACGCGGCGGGCTCAGTGGATGAGGCCCTTCAGGGCGTCGATCGCGCCCTCGACGCCGCCCTTGCGCAGCGTCTCCACGTTCGTGAGCACCCGCTGCGCGATGCGCGCCTCGAGCTGCGCGGCGACGAGCCGCCCGATCTCGCTCGCCGTGAGGCCTCCCTGCGCGCGGCCGACGTCGCGCAGCTCGATGTCCGGGAGCGAGAAGCGCAGCCCTTGCCCCCGCAGCGCCGGATTGGTCATGGTGACGAGGCCGCCCCGGATGGAAATGCGGTCCACGATGAACTTGCGCCGCCCCGGCTTCGCTTCCGCCGGGCGCGAGGACGACGATCCGCCGTCGCGCTGGATGTAGGCGTCGATGTTGCGCCGGATCGCGTCGATGTTCGTGCCGCGGTCGCCGCGCTCGTAGGTGATCTGCGGCGACTCGACCGCGAGCGAGCGGATGCGCACGACGGGCGCGCGGAGGGTCGCCGGGTCGAGGGACACGGCGATCTCGCCCACGCGGGCGGCCTGCGGCGCGGTGAATCCGCCAGGGCTTCCGATCCGCAGGTCGCGGACGCTGCCGCGCCCGTCCTCGGCGGAGATGTCGACGCTGCCCACCTTCACCGGCACGCCCACGACCTGCGGCGCGTAGTGCTCGATCGCGACGCGCACGATGACGTCGAGCGAGTTCCACGCCCAGTACGCCGCCGCGCCGAGGACGGCGACGAGGACGAGGAGGATGAGGGCGAGCTTCTTCACTTGCGGCGGCGTTTGCTTCTACCCTCACCCCGACCCTCTCCCAAGGGAGAGGGGGATCTTTGCCGAGCCTCCCCA
>DASUXK010000338.1:0-9945 GCA_036377935.1 Usitatibacter sp. | reverse complement strand
CCCGCGCAGGATCGCGATGGTGTCCTCCACGCTGGGCTCGTTCACCATCACCTTCTGGAAGCGGCGCTCGAGGGCCGCGTCCTTCTCGATGTACTTGCGGTACTCGTCGAGGGTGGTCGCGCCCACGCAATGCAGCTCGCCGCGCGCAAGCGCGGGCTTGAGCATGTTGCCGGCGTCCATGGCGCCCTCGGCCTTGCCGGCGCCCACCATGGTGTGCAGCTCGTCGATGAAGACGATGGTCTGGCCCTGGTCCGCCGAGAGCTCCTTCAGCACCGCCTTCAGGCGCTCCTCGAACTCGCCGCGGTACTTGGCGCCCGCGATGAGCAGCCCCATGTCGAGCGCGAGCACGCGCTTGCCGCGCAGCCCCTCGGGCACCTCGTCGTTGATGATGCGTTGCGCGAGGCCCTCGACGATGGCGGTCTTGCCCACGCCGGGCTCGCCGATGAGCACGGGGTTGTTCTTGGTGCGGCGCTGGAGCACCTGCACCACGCGGCGGATCTCCTCGTCGCGGCCGATCACCGGGTCGAGCTTGCCTTCCCGGGCGCGCTCGGTGAGGTCGATCGTGTATTTCTTGAGCGCCTCGCGCTGGCCCTCGGCGTTCGGGTCGTGCACGGTCTCGTTGCCGCGCACCGACTGGATCGCGTCGGCGATCGCCTGCTCGCTCGCGCCGTGCTGCTTGAGCAGGCGCCCGGTCTCGCCCTTGTCCTTCACGGCGGGAAGCAGGAAGAGCTCGGAGGCGATGAACTGGTCGCCGCGCTTGGTCGCTTCCTTGTCGGTGAGGTTCAGCAGGTTGTTCAGGTCGCGCGAGATCGAGATCTCGCCGCCCTGCCCTTCCACCTTGGGCAGGCGGCGGATCGCCTCGTCCACCGCGCGCTTCAGCGGGGGCACGTTCACGCCCGCCCGCTGCAGGAGCGAGGCGGTGCCGCCGTCCTCCTGGGCGAGGAGCGCCGCGAGGAGGTGCTGGGGCTCGATGAAGCCGTTGTCGTTGGCGAGCGCGAGGCTCTGGGCGTCCGCGAGCGCCTGCTGGAACTTGGTGGTGAGCTTGTCGATGCGCATGGTCGATTCCGGGAAGGCAGGTTGTTGGTTCTACTCCCCTATTTGGCCGCGGCGAGGAAAGGTTTCAAGTGCGGATCGGGGATTTTTCCATGATTGTGTGGCCCTCTCCCCCGGCCCTCGGTATTCGGCGGCCCCAGTCAAGCTGGGGACCCCCGCGAGGGGCAGGAACCCGTGTTTGTCCGCGATCAAACCGGGGAGTTTCGCCGGCCGGGACAATCGGTCGATGACCCCCAGCCAGCCGGGGCCGGAAGGCCAATATCCGAGCACGCAGCACGGGCACCTGGCGCCCCTCGCATCCGTTGCCTCCCGAGGGCTTTCGCCCGTGTTCCAGCCCCCGTGGCGGCGCTCCCGCTCCGATTTCCAGCGAATCCGCCGCGACGTGCTCGCGCTCGCGGCGCTGGTGATCGTGCTCGCCATCGGCGTGGTCGTCCAGAGCTCGATGGAGGACCGCAGCCGCCGCCTGGCCGAGGCCCGGGCCCGCGCGCTGGAGACGGCCCGCGCGGTCGAGCAGCACGTCGCGCGCCTCATCGACAGCAACGGCCAGTTCCTCTATGACGTGCGCACGCAGGTCGAGGCCGAAGGCGGGGTGAGCGCCATCGCCCCGGAGCGCCTGCGCTTCCTGCTCGGCGGGCAGCGCCTGTACGACGAGGCCACGCGCCGCGTCTTCGTCGCCGACGCCGAGGGCCGCCGCACGGCGATCGTCGACGGCGCCGACGGCATTCCCCCGACCGTCGCGCATCGGGAGTACTTCACGCGCCATCTCCGCGAGCCCGATCGCGGCATCGCGGTCGACGCGCCGTTCTCGGCCGACGGGCGCGGGGGCGATTGGGTCATGCCCATCTCGGTTCGCCTCGACCAGCCCGGCGGCCGCTTCGGCGGCGTGGCGGTGCTCTCGTTCGATCTCGCGTTCCTGGCGCGGTACTTCCGCACGCGCGACGTCGGCGCCGCCGGCTCGGTCGCGCTCATCGCGAGCGACGGCCGCTTCGTGGTGCGACATCCGCCCATCGACCCGGACCGGCGCGCGACGACGATCCGCATGCCCGCCTTCCAGGAAGCGCAGGGCGTGATGGAGGCGCCTTCCCCGGTCGACGGCACGCCGCGCCTCATCGCGTGGCACAAGGTCGGCAACTATCCGCTCTATGCCGAGGTCGCCGTCTCCCGCGACGAGGTGCTGCGCGCATGGATGCGCAGCAGCCTCCTGCGCGTGGCGATCGGCGGCGCGGCGATCGGCGTGATCGCGCTCTTCACCATGATGCTGCTCGCTCGGCTCGAGGCCGACCGCGCGGCCCAGGCGCGCCTCGCCCGCTTCGAGCGCGCGCTCGACCAGGCGGGCGACCTGGTCTACTGGGTGACCGAGGACGGCCGCATCGTCTACCTCAACGAGGCGGCGGCGCGCCGCTACGCGCCCCATGCATCGCGCATGCCGCCGGTCCTCACCCTGCACGACATCGCCGCGCACCACAGCCCGGCGTCCTGGAAGCGCACGTGGGAGGAGCTCGCGCGGCGCGGCACCCTGCGCTTCGAGGCCGAGCACCTCACGCACGACGGGCGCGCGTATCCGGTGGAGGTCTCCGCGAGCCGCCAGGAAGCCGACGGCGCGGGATTCGCGCTCTTCATCGTGCGCGAGCGCGGCGCGGGCTGAGCCCGCCCGCCGGCATGGTATCGTTTCGAACCGGCCACCCTTGCGCCGGTCTGAAGTCCGATGCCCGACCCCTTCCACCTGCTCGAAGAGATCGTCACGCGCGACGTGACCCGCGCCCTCGAAGAGGACGTGGGCACGGGCGACCTCACCGTGCGCCTCATCCCGGAGCACGAGCTCGCCACGGCCCGGCTCATGACGCGGCAGAGCGGCGTGCTGTGCGGCGTCGAGTGGTTCCGCCGCACCTTCGAGGAGCTCGACACCGACGTCGAGATCTTCTGGCACCACAAGGACGGCGACGACATCGTGGCCGGCAGCTCGCTGTGCGAGATCGAGGGGCGCGCGCGGCCGATGCTCACCGCCGAGCGCACCGCGATCAACTTCCTGCAGCTCCTTTCCGCCGTGGCCACGCGCACGCGCCAGTTCGTGCGCGCGGTGCAGGGCACGCGGGCGAAGATCCTCGACACGCGCAAGACCCTGCCCGGGCTTCGCATGGCGCAGAAGTACGCCGTGCACGTGGGCGGCGGCACGAACCACCGCATCGGGCTCTACGACGGCATCCTGGTCAAGGAAAACCACATCCAGGCTTGCGGCGGCGTGCGGGCGGCCGTGCGCGAGGCCCTGCAGCAGGCCTCGCGCGACGTGATGGTGCAGGTGGAGGTGGAAAGCCTCGACCAGCTGCGCGAGGCGCTCGATGCCGGCGCCACGCTCGTCCTCCTCGACAACTTCGACCTCCCGGCGATGCGCGAGGCCGTGAAGATCGCCGGCGACCGCGCCGAGCTCGAGGCCTCCGGCGGCGTGCGCCTCGCGACGGTGCGCGCCATCGCCGAGACCGGCGTGCACCGCATCTCGATCGGCTCGCTCACGAAGGACATCGAGGCCCTCGACCTTTCCCTGCGTTTCGTCTCCCCCCGCTGATGCGACTCCTCCTCGCCCCCGCCCTCGCCCTCATCCTTTCCGCCTGCGCCGCCACCGGCGCGCACGACCCGCGCGATCCGTGGGAGGCGCTCAACCGCAAGACCTTCGCGTTCAACGACGCCGTGGACCGCGCCGTGCTCAAGCCGGTGGCGCAGGGCTACGTGAACGTGACGACGCCGTTCATCCGCGGGCGCGTCTCGAATTTCTTCGCGAACCTCGCCGACATCAAGACGGGGCTGAACGACGTGCTGCAGGGCAAGCTCCCGCTCGCGATCAACGACTTCGGCCGGATCGTCGTGAACACCACGTTCGGCGTCGGCGGCCTTTGGGACGTCGCGAGCGGCCTCGGCGTGGAGAAGCGCAACGAGGACTTCGGCCAGACGCTCGGGCGCTGGGGCGTGCCGCCCGGGCCCTACTTCGTGATCCCGCTCCTCGGCCCGAGCACCGCGCGCGACGCGCCGGCCCGCGCGGTCGACCCGGAGTACTTCTACTCGCGCGTGATCGACGACGACGTGATCGCGTGGAGCCTGTGGGGCCTGGACATCGTGCAGACGCGCGCGCAGCTCTTCAAGGCGGAAAGCGTCGTCGAGCAGGCCGCGCTCGACCGCTACCTGTTCATCCGCGACGCCTGGCTCGACCGCCGGCGCAACCAGGTCTACGACGGCCTGCCGCCGCTCGAAGACGACGAGGCGAAGTAGGCGGGAATAGTCCCGCGCCGGGACGTGTTTGCCCGGCGGAGGTGACCCATGCCCGCATTCCTGCGCCGGGCGCGCCCGGCATTCGTCTCGTTCGTCCTCATGCTCGCCGCGGCCCCGGCGTTCGCGACGTTCCACCTCGTCACGATGAACGAGCTCTACTCGAACGCCGACGGCTCGGTGCAGTTCCTCGAGATGACGGCGCTCGCGCCCGGGCAGCAGTTCTTCGGCGGCCATTCGCTGCGCGTCACCCAGGGCGGCGCGACGCACAACTTCACCGTGTCGACCAACCTGCTCGACGACACCTCGGGCCGGCGCATCCTCTTCGGCACGCAGGGCTTCGCGGACCTGGGCATCGTGCAGCCCGACTACATCGTCCCGAACGGCTTCTTCTTCGCCGGCAACGGCACGATCTCGTGGGGCCCGGGCGCCGACATCTGGAACTACTCGAACCTTCCCACCGACGGGCAGCTGTCGCTCAACCGCAACGGCAGCACCGCGGTCAACTCGCCGCAGAACTTCGCCGGCGCCACCGGCACGATATCCGGCACCGCCAGCCCGCCGCCTCCCCCGCCGCCCGCCGCGCTCAACGTGCAGGGGCTGTGGTGGAACGCGCCCGCGGGCAGCGAATCCGGCTGGGGCGTGAACGTGACCCAGCAGGGCGAGATCCTCTTCGCCACGTGGTTCACCTACGACGCCGACGGCAGCGGCATGTGGCTCGTGATGTCGAACGGCGCGAAGGTGGGCGAGAACCAGTATTCGGGCGCGCTGTATCGCACCACCGGGCCCGCGTTCGATGCCGCGCCCTTCGATCCCTCCCGCGTCACCGTGACGCAGGTGGGGAGCGCGACCTTCACGTTCTCGGACGCGAACGACGGCACGTTCTCGTACGCCGTGAACGGTGTCACGCAATCGAAGCCGATCACGCGCCAGGTGTACGCGAACTCCGCGCCCACCTGCTTCGAGGGAACGGCCTCGGGGGGCTCGTCCCCGCTCTACGGGACCGGGACCGCCGCGGGGCCGAACTACCAGGACCTCTGGTGGCGCTCGCCCGCGGGCAGCGAGTCGGGATGGGGCGTGAACATCGCGCACCAGGGCAACATCCTCTTCGCCACCTGGTTCACCTACGATGCGGCGGGCAAGGGCCTGTGGCTCGTGATGTCGGACGGCGAGCGCGTCGCGAGCACCTCGTCCTTCACCGGCGCGCTCTACCGCACCACGGGGCCCGCGTTCAACGCGCAGCCGTGGGACCCGTCGAAGGTCACCGTCACGCAGGTCGGGACCGCCACCTTCACCTTCACCGACGCGAACAACGGCACGTTCTCGTACACCGTGAACGGGGAGAGCCAGTCCAAGGCGATCACGCGCCAGGTCTACGCCTCGCCCGCGACCGTGTGCCAGTAGCGCGACAAGCGGCGGCTCGGTCGAAGCGCGCGCTCAGCGGCAGACGGAAGCGGGAACGTCGAAGACCTGGCGCGTGATGGGTTGGGTGCCGGCGAGCGCGTCGACGCGGTAGGTCATCTCGCCGTGGTCCGCGTCCTCGAAGGCGAAGGAGACGCTCCCCACCGGGGTGATCCGCGCCGCGGCGGGATTCCAGGGCGCATCGAAGGGCGAGCCGGCGGTGCGGTAGAGCGTGCCCGAATACGTTCCGGGATCCCCACGCCCCACGTTGCTGCCGACATACCAGGTCGGCTTGCCGCTCGCGTCGTAGGTGAACCACGTCGCGAAGAGCACGTCGCCCTGGTGCGTGAGGCCCAGGCCCCATCCCGATTCGCTGCCCGCGGGCGAGCGCCACCAGAGGTCCTGGCGGTTGGGCGTGGGCGGGGGATCGTTGTCCGGCGCGCAATCGCCCGCGAGCGTCGAGTAGACCTGCCGCGTGATCGCCTTGGAGCCGCTCTTGCCGTCGGCGGACCAGGCGAACGTGCCGTGGTCGCGATCGGCGAACGTGATCGCGGCGCTGCCGACCGGGGAGATCGAAACCCGCGCGGGATCGAACGCGGCGCCCAGCGGCGGTCCGCTCGTGCGATAGAGCGTCCCCGAATACGAGTCGCCCGCGCCGCGGCGAAGGTCCGAGGCGACGAACCAGGTGGGCGCGCCGGCGGCATCGTACGTGAACCACACGGCGAAGACCGTCTCGCCCTGCTGCGCGAGGAAGAGTCCCCATCCGGATTCGGCGCCGGCGGGCGCGGCCCACCACAGGCCCTGCGCGTTCACGCGCTGGCGTGGCGGCGGCGGGCCGCCCGCGCCTTCGACCACGCTCACCTGCGGGCCCGCGACGTAGGCCTTGTGCGTCGTGGGATCGACGGCGACGTCGCGCGCGCCTTCGGGAATCGGCGCGCTCCAGGCGCTCGCGCCGTCGATCACCGTGATCGTTCCGCTCGAGCTCGGCGCGTACACGCGGCCGGTCGTGGGATCGAGGGCGAGCGCCACGGGCGTGGGCATGGGGAAGAAGGTCATCGCGCCGCTCGCGCCGTCGATCGCGACCACCTCGCCGTCGAAGGCGGCGTATGCGCGGTGCGTGAGCGGATTCACGACGATCGCGCGCGGGCCTTTCGCGTGGCCTTCCGGCGCGAGGAAGCGCGCGGTGGCGGTCGCGGTGTCGACGATGCCGATGGGCCCGCGGCTGTCCTCCGTCAGCACGAAGAGCCGATGCGCGGGGGCATCCAGCGCGAGGGCGACCGGGCGCGCCCACATGCCGATGCTTTGCGTGGGCGGGAAATCCGAGCCGGTGGACAGATCGACGATGCGCACGTCGCCCGTCGTGTAGTGGGCGACGTAGAGGCGCTGCGCCGGCCCGTCCACCGCCACGTCGACGGCGGTGAAGGATTCGGTCGCCATCGTGTGCCACGTGTTCGTCGCGCCGTCGAGCTCGGTCACCTCGTCGGCGTTGCCGAAGCGCGCGATGTAGATGCGATTGGCGCCGGAGTCGATCGCGATGCGGCCGGTGCCGCCGATCGCGAGCCGCGTGGCGGTGCGCGCGACCGGGTCGACCACCGCGAGCGTGGAATCGCCGCCGTTGCTCACGTACGCGCGGCCGGTCGCCGGATTCACGGCGATGTGCTGCGGGCGCGGGCCCACCGGGACGCGGAACGAGGCGCCGCCCGGCTCGATGACGGTGACGTCGCCCGAGCCCTCGTTGGCCACGAAGACGCGCCCGGCCTGCGAATCGACGGCGATCGCGGACGGGTCGGTTCCGGCGGGCAGCGTGGAGGAGACGCGCAGTTGCGCCTGCGCGGCGAGCGCGGCGCACGCGGCGAGGGCCGCGAGCGATCGAAGGAGGATTCCCATGGCCCCGACATGATCGTCGCGCGGGGCGCCTCGTTTCTGTCGCCGGTGCTCCGATGCGTTTGTCGGAGACGGCCGACGCGGGGGAAGCGCTACGCGGCCCCGCCGCGCTCGGCGATGTAGCGCTTTACCGCCTCGGCGTCGGGCTTCATCACGTCGAAGCGCTGGGGGCGCTCCTCGATGCCCTCGAATCCGGGGGGACGCGGCGCATGGCGGCCGAGGGCTTCGACGATCGTCTCGTCGAACTTCGCCGGGAGGGCGGTCTCGAGGCAGATCATCGGGTAGCGCGGCTCGCGCTCGCGCAGCGCGATCTTCACGCCGTCGGCGGTGTGCGGATCGATCAGCACGCCGTACTTCTCGTTCACGAGCCGGATCGTGGCGAGGCGCTCGGCATGGCTGCTGCGCCCGGAGACGAAGCCCGAATCCTCCTCGATCTTCTCCCACGCGCGATCGGTGGAAAGGTCGAAGCCGCCCTCCTCGTCCACCTTCTTCCACAGCCACGCGACCTTGTCGCCGTCCTGGTCCACGGCGTCCCAGACGAAGCGCTCGAAGTTCGAGGCCTTCGAGATGTCCATCGAGGGGCTGGAAGTGGCCTGGGTCTCGGCGGCCTTGCGCGGGCGATAGCGGCCGGTGCGGAAGAACTCGTCGAGCACGTCGTTCTCGTTGGTCGCGAGGACGAGGCGGCGGATGGGCAGGCCCATGCGCCTGGCCACGTAGCCCGCGAAGATGTTGCCGAAGTTGCCGGAGGGCACGGCGAAGGACGCGGTCTCGTCGTTCGAGCGCGTCGCCGCGAAGTAGCCCTTGAAGTAATACACGACCTGCGCCACGACGCGCGCCCAGTTGATCGAGTTCACGGCCCCGATGGCGTGGCGCTCCTTGAACGCCGCGTCGAGGTTCACGGCCTTCACGACATCCTGGCAATCGTCGAACATCCCCTCGATGGCGACGTTGAAGACGTTGGGCTCGGCGAGCGAGTACATCTGGGCGCGCTGGAAGGGGCTCATGCGCCCGTGCGGCGAGAGCATGAAGACGTTCACGCGGGCCTTGCCCTTCAGCGCGTGCTCGGCGGCGCTGCCGGTGTCGCCACTGGTGGCGCCCAGCACGTTGAGGCGCCGGCCCTGCTTCTCGAGCACGCTCTCGAAGAGGTTGCCGAGGAGCTGCATCGCGACGTCCTTGAACGCGAGCGTCGGGCCGTTGGAGAGCCGCAGCAGGTGCAGGTTGGGCTCGAGGGTGTGCAGCGGCGTGATCTCCGGCGTGCCGAACACCTCCGCGGTGTAGGTGCGCTCGACCAGCGCCTTCAGCTCGCCGCCCGGAAAGTCATCGGCGAAGAAGCGCAGGATCTCGAACGCGAGCCGCGGATACGGCAGGTCGCGCAACGCGTCGAGCTTGGGCCGCGTGATGCGCGGCCACTGCTCGGGCACCATCAGCCCCCCGTCGGGCGCGAGGCCTTCGAGCAGGATGTCCGTGAATGTTTGCGACGCCGAATGGCCGCGCGTGCTGACGTATTTCATGCTCCCTGCATGAAAGTCGTGGGGTCAGGCCACGTTTTTCACGCCGCGCAATGCAGTCGTTGCGCGGTATGAAAAATGTGGTCTGACCCCGGTTTTCACAGCAGCTCCTCGAGCCGGATGCGCACCACCGGCGCGGGGATGGTCGGCAGCGCCTCGATGCGGCGCATGGCCTCGTTCACGCTGCGCTCGGGCGCCACGTGGGTGAGGATCACGACGTCGACCTGGTCCTCGCCCTCGGCGGCTTCCTTCTGGAAGATGGCGTCGATCGAGATCGAGAGGTCGGCGCAGATGCGCGTCACGTCGGCGAGCACGCCGGGGCGGTCGAGCGCGCGCAGGCGCAGGTAATAGCCGGTCTCCACGTCCTCCATCGCGAGGATCGGCTCGTTCGAGAGCCGGTCGGGCTGGAAGGCGAGGTGCGGCACGCGCTGCTCGGGATCCGCGGTCGCCATGCGCGTGACGTCGACGAGGTCCGCCACCACGGCGCTCGCGGTGGCCTCGGCCCCCGCGCCCCGCCCGTAGTAGAGAGTGGGGCCCACGGCATCGCCCTTCACCAGCACCGCGTTCATCACGCCCTCGACGTTCGCGATGAGGCGCCGCGCGGGAATGAGCGTGGGATGCACGCGCAGCTCGATGCCCTTCGGCGTGCGGCGCGTGATGCCGAGGAGCTTGATGCGGTAGCCGAGCTGCTCGGCGTAGCCGATGTCCTCCTGGGTCAGCGACTGGATGCCTTCGCGGTAGCACTTCTCGAACTGCATCGGGACGCCGAAGGCGATCGCCGACATGATCGCGAGCTTGTGCGCGGCGTCGATGCCCTCGATGTCGTAGGTCGGGTCGGCCTCGG
>DASUXK010000337.1:0-10234 GCA_036377935.1 Usitatibacter sp. | reverse complement strand
CTCGAGGCCGGCGCGATACGCTTCGACGAAGCGCGGCTCGCGCATGAAATCCGCGTTGTGCCGCGTCGCGAGCCCGTCCTGGTTGTAGGCGAGCGGCCCCTGCACCAGCGTGCGCCCGTCGGCGAGCGGGAAGCGCACCTCGAGCTTCACCACGTCGAGGGGCGGAAGCGAGCTCACAGTCGCACCTCGCGCACGCGCGCTTCGCAGCCGAAGTCGCGGTAGAGCGCGCGCATCAGCCGCTCGACCTGCGCGGCGTTGCGCGCGTCGAGCCAGCGATGGCCGTCGTAGGCCGCGCGCGGACCGGCGAGCACGTGGTGGATCACGTCCGACGCCTCGACCGCGGGGCGCGCGATCGCGAGCACGCCCTCCCATTCCTCGGACGGCGTCTCGCCCCACAGCCAGCGCATCCAGTCGGCGAGCCATGCGAACACGCTGTGGTCCCACACGCCCGCGGCCTCGCGGCCGAGCGACTGCGCCTGCCCGGCGATGAGCTCCAGGCGCAGCTTCTTCTGCAGCGCGACCGGCGCCTCGTAGAGCGTCTGGAAGCCGTAGCGCTCGCACAGCGCGCGCGAGGGATCGGCGAAGACCGGGGCGCCTGCGGCGAGGCGCGCGGCGAGGCCCGACACGTCGATCGTCGGGGGCGCGCAGATCACCTGGCGCGTCATTTCACCCTCAGCAGGAAGCCGTCGGGGTTGAGCGTCATCACGTAGCGCTCGCCCCAGCGGCGGTCGGCGACGAAATCGTCGTTCTCGGCGAGGAAGGCCTGCGCGGCCGCCTTCGGCCCCTCGTTCGGCACCGGGTGGTAGCCCATCACGTCGTTCAGCGCGTCCTCCGCCACGAAGTAGCCGCCGACGTGCACCATCGGCGCGTAGGCGCGGATCTCGCCCAGCACGTGGTTCTTCTCGTGGTCGGAGTCGGCGATCACGAGCACGCGCTTGCCCTTGGTGAGCGCGCGCACCTGCTCGACGATCTCCGGCGCGGTGCTGCTGCCCTCGAGGTAGCGGATGCGGCTGCTCTGCGGCGGCTTCGCCTTCGCGAGGCTCACGTCGATGCCGATCACCTCGCCGTGGCCCACCATGTCGAGGATGCTCGCGTAGAAATGGGTCGCGCCGCCGAACATCACGCCCAGCTCGATCACGTAGTCGGGGCGCGTGTCCCAGATGATCTCCTGGTAGACCCAGCAGTCCATCGGCGTCTTGATGATGTCGTGGCCGAGCCAGCGCTGCTGCATCCGCGGCGCCCCGTAGCGGTAGCCCTGGTGGATGTAGTAGTAGTGGTACATCAGGTACTCGCGCAGCGTCATGTCGCCCAGCCGCTCGATCGACGACCGGTCGCGGAAGAGCCTGGCCACCGCGCCGATGTGCGGGTTGTTGTAGAGCAGCTTGGGGTGGTAGCCGGCCGACTCGCAGAAGCGCCGGCGCGACTCGGCGTCGTCGGCGGCGCGCGACTCGACGAGCCACTCGACATAGCGGAGCGCGATCTCGCGGTCGAGCGCGAGGGCGGGGGACGGGGGATTCTTCTCGGTCACGATGCGCGTTCCTGCAGGAGGGCGCGGACGAGCCGCGCCACGTGTTCCTCGAGCGACGGGCCGGGCAGGTGGCCGCCGACCCGCGTGCGGTATTCGAAGGGCTCCGGCAACGGGCCCGAGGCGGGCGGGCGTTCCACCTCGCAGGGCCGCCCGGTGGCGGAGCCGCCGATTGTCGCGCAGAGGCGCGCGAAATCATAGACCGACATCTCGTCGCGGCCCGGCGCGTTGGCGATCATCACGCCCGGCGTGGCGAGCTCGAGCCACCAGCCGACGAGGTTGCCCAGCCCCTCGGCCGGCACGAAGTTGCGCCGCTGCCCGCCGTGGGACTTGAGCACGATGCGCCCGCCGATCGACTGGCGCGGGAAGTCGAAGGGAATGAGCGACCACCGCGCGAAGCGCGCGAGCGAGGGCGGCATGCCGTACGCGGCGCAGGGACGCGCGATGAGCACGCAATCCTGCGCGGCGGCTTCCGTGAAGATGCGCTCCGTCGCGAGGTGCGCGCGCGCGTAGTCGCTGCGCGGGACGGGCGCGCGCGCCTCGTCGATGCGCCCCTCGAGCGGCCCGTAGACGTGCGCGCTCGAGACGTAGGCGAAGCGCCGCACGCCGGCGCGCCGCGCCGCGTCGACCAGCGCCGCCGCCCCCCGCTCGGCCTTCGCCCAGGCGAGCGCGGGTTGCGCGAAATCCTCGTCGGTCACCCCGGCCGCGTGCACCAGCGCGTCGCAGCCGGCGAGCGCGGCGGGATCGAGCGCGGCATCGCGCGCGAGGTCGAAGCGCACGTCGGCGCCCTCGCCGCGCCCCACCGTGCGCACGCGATGGCCGCCCGCTGCGAGGCGATGCGCGATGGCGTGGCCGATCACGCCGGTGGCGCCGGCGACCGCGACCGTGGCGCTCACCCGAGCGGTTCCAGATCGGCGAGGCGCGGCCAGCGCCGATCCTTCGCGGAGACCACCGGCTCGCCTTCGACGGGCCAGGCGATCGCGAGCTGCGGATCGTCCCACGCGAGGCCGCCCTCGGCGTGCGGGGCGTAGGGCGAATCGACGAGGTAGGTCACGAGCGCCGACTCGGAAAGCACGCAGAAGCCGTGCGCGAATCCCTTCGGGACCAGCACCGCGTTGTGCCGCCCGGCCGAGAGCTCGACCGCGTCCCATTCGCCGTAGGTCGGCGAGCCCGCGCGCAGGTCCACGAACACGTCGTAGACCGCGCCCGTCGCCGCGCGCACGAGCTTCGTCTCGGCATGGGGCGGGCGCTGGAAATGCAGGCCGCGCACCACGCCGCGGCGCGAGAGCGATTCGTTGCCCTGCACCCAGCGCGTGGGCAGGCCCGCCGCGGCGAACGCCGCCTCGTCGTACCAGCGCATGAAGTGGCCGCGCTCGTCGCCGTGCGGCGCGAGCGCGATCTCGAAGGTGCCGGCGAGCCGCCGCGGCGCGATCTTCATGGCGAGGCGCGCTGCGCGTCGGCCGCGTGCTCGGCGACCTGGCGCTCGGTGAACGCCATCATGTCCGCCGCCGGGTCGCGCGCGGCGCGGTACCAGGCGATGCTCGCCGCCATCGCGCGGTCGAGCCCCCAGGCGCAGCGCCACCCGAGGCTGCGATGCGCCCGCTCGCTCGAGAGCACCAGCGCGCGCGACTCGGGAATCGACCCGTCCGGCTCGTGCCGCCAGCTCGCGCCCTCGCCCCATGCGCGGGCCGCCGCATCCGCCACGCGCGAAACCGGATGGACCTCGCGCGGATCGGGGCCGAAGTTCCAGGCGAGCGATTCCGCGGGCTCGTCGCGCGCCTCGACGCGCTCGGCGAGGAGGAGCGTCCCGCGCACCGCGTCGAGCACGTGCTGCCAGGGGCGCGTCGCGGCGGGATTGCGGATGGCGAGCGCTTCGCCCGATTCGAACGCGCGCACCGCATCGGGCACGAGCCGCTCGCGCGCCCAGTCGCCGCCGCCCACGATGTTGCCCGCGCGCACCACGGCGAGCGCCGGGCGCGGCGAGGCGCGCCGGAAGTAGCTTTCCCAGTAGGCGGCGACCGCGATCTCCGCGGCGGCCTTGCTCGCGCTGTAGGGCTCGTTGCCGCCGAGGCGGTCGTCCTCGGCGAACGCGCGGCCCGACTGGTCGTTCCGGTACACCTTGTCGGTGGTGTAGGCCACGATGCGCCCGAGGCCCGCGCTCGCCCGCGCGGCTTCGAGCACGTGCACCGTGCCCATCGCGTTGGTGGCGAAGGTCGCCACGGGGTCGCGGTAGCCGTCGCGCACGATGGGCTGCGCGGCGAGGTGGAAGAGGACCTGCGGCGCGCAATCGCGCACCGCGGCGCGCAGGGCCGCGAGATCGGTCACGTCGCCCAGCGCGTGCGAGGCGAGCCGCGAGCGAAGCCCCGTGCGCTCGAAGAAGCTCGGCACGGTGGGCGGGGGCAGCGAGAAGCCGCAGACGCGCGCCCCGAGCGCGCAGAGCCAGGCGCAGAGCCAGCCGCCGACGAACCCGGTGTGGCCCGTCACGAGCACGCGCCGGCCCTGCCACCATGCCGCATCGGGCACGGCGCGCATCGCCCGCTAAACCCAGGGCGCGTCGCCGCGCGACCAGAGCTGGTTCAGGGCGAGCATCTCGCGGTAGGTGTCCATGCACTGCCAGAAGCCGTCGTGCTGGAACGCGGAGAGCTGGCCGCGCGAAGCGAGCCGCGGCAGCACGTCGGTCTCGAGCACCACGCCGGGCGCCTCGGGCACGTCGTCGAAGGCGCGGCGGTCGAAGACGAGGAAGCCGCCGTTGATCCAGCCGCCCGCGACCTGCGGCTTCTCCAGGAACGTGCGCACCTCGTCGTGCGCGACGTCGATCTCGCCGTAGCGCGAGGACGGGTGCACCGCGGTCACCGTGGCGAGGCGCCCGGCGCGGCGGTGGGTCTCCCACAGCGCGGCGACGTCGATGTCGGCCACGCCGTCGCCGTAGGTCGCGAAGAAGTGCTCGCTGCGCACGTGCCGCAGCGCCCGCTTGATGCGCCCGCCCGTCATCGTGTCGTCGCCGGTGTCCGCGAGGACCACGTCCCAGTCCTCGGCCGCCTCGTCGCCGTGGACCTGGATCGCGTGGCTGCGCAGGCTCACCGTCACGTCGCACTGGCGGTGGCGGTAGTTCAGGAAATAGTCGCGGATCACCTCGCCCTTGTAGCCGAGGCAGAGGATGAAGCGGCGCACGCCGAAGCGGTGGTAGCGCCGCATGATGTGCCAGAGGATCGGCCGCCCGCCGATCTCGACCATCGGCTTGGGCTTGAACTCGGTCTCCTCGCGCAGCCGCGTGCCCTGGCCGCCGCACAGGATCACCGCGTCGAGGTCGGCCGGCCTCATCGCGCGCCCCCGGCCGCGGCCTGGGCCGAGGCGCCGGCGAAGCTCGCTTCGAGGAGCTCCTCCATGCAACGCTTCATCGGGCGCTCGCGGAAGCGCTCGTAGGCCGCCTCGCCGCGCGCCTTCCAGCGCCCGTCGGCGATGAGCGCGGCCACCGCGTCGGCGATCTTCTCCTTGCCGTGCACCACCTCGGCGAGCTCGAGGTAGCCCGCCGGATCGCTCTCGGCCTCGGAGACGATCGCGCAGCGGTTGTTCGCGAGGTAGCAGATGCGGAACGAGTTCACGTGGGTGTACTTGTCCTCCTGGACGATGTTCAGGTTCACGCGCGCGCGCGCGATGCGGTCGTTGCGCAGGAAGTACGGGCAGGAGTGGTCCGCCGCGCCGGTGAAGCCGCGGCGCGCGAGCTCCTGGATCACCGATTGCCGGCGCGGGCTCATCACGCCGAAGAAGTAGAAGTCGAGGTCCTTCTCGGCCCGGTGCTCGATGTCCTCGAGCTTCGGGTGCCATCCCCAGCGCATGAAATGCGCGTCCAGTCCGTAGCGCCGGTGCTCGGCGAGGTTGTCGAGGATCACGTCCCAGACGAAGCGCCCCGCCCGAAGGCTGGGCAGGTACGAGCCGGGGAAGTCGACCTTCGTCGGGTTGAAGTTGAGCATGTCCTGGGCGACCACCTCGGTGTTCACGTGCGCGAACGGGATGCCGGAGGCGTCGATGCGGCGCAGCTCCGCGGGCGGCAGGAAGTACGCCCCGACCAGCAGGTTGAATCGCGTCGGATCGACGTAGCGCCCCGAGAGCGCCACGTCGTGCCCCAGGTCGCGCAGGCCGTACTGCGCGGCGAGGATGAAGTCGCGGCGCAGGTGGAACAGCGACTCGGGACCGAGGTAGGCGATGTTGAACTTCAAAGGCGGGGTCGGGGAGGAAAGGGGGTCCGGGGGGTTCTCGCGTTAGAATGCCCGGCGCGAGGCGCTTTAAGCGCCGCGACCGAGAATCTTATCAAATCCCCCCGCTCGCGCGCATGGCCGACGCCCCCCTCGAGATCCATCCCACCGCCTACGTGAGCCCCGACGCGCGCCTGCATCCGTCGCAGCGCGGGACGCGGATCGTGATCGGCGCGCACAGCGAGATCTACGACTACGTCGTGATCCGGGCGGTCGGGGGCACCGGCGACATCGTGATCGGCGCCCACTGCTACATCAACCCGCACTGCACGCTCTACTCGGGCTCGGGCATCCGCTTCGGCGACTACGTGCTCGTGGGCCCCGGCTGCTCGATCGTTCCGGCCAACCACGGGATCGCGCGCCTCGACGTGCCGATCCGCAAGCAGGGGTTCATGCCGTCGCGCGGCGGGGTCGTGGTCGAGGACGACGTCTGGATCGGCGCCAACTGCGTGATCCTCGACGGCGCGCACATCGAGACGGGCGCGGTGGTGGCCGCGGGCAGCGTCGTCACGGGTCGCCTCACGGCTCGCGCGGTGTGGGGCGGCAACCCCTGCCGGCTGATCCGCGAGCGCGCCGGGCCGCGGTAGCGGCCGCCCTCCATGGTTCCCGACGCCATCCTCCCGGGATCGCTGCGCCGCGTGCTGGTGGTGAAGCTGCGCCACCACGGCGACGTGCTGCTCTCCTCGCCGGTCTTCCAGGTGCTGCGCAACCGCGCGCCCCATGCCGAGATCGACGCGCTGGTCTACGAGGACACCCGCGACATGCTCGCCGGGCACCCCGCGATCGCGTCGATCCACGGCATCGACCGCAGCTGGAAGCGCCAGGGGCTCGTTGAGCAGGCACGCAGCGAGAGCCGGCTCCTCTCCACGCTGCGCGAGCGCCGCTACCAGCTCCTCGTGCACCTCACGGACCACTGGCGCGGCGCATGGCTCGCGCAGGCGCTGCGCCCGCGCTGGTCGGTGGCGCCCGAGCGCGACAACCCGCTGTGGCGCTGGAGCTTCACGCACCGCTACAAGCTGCCGAAGGCCACGCCGCGCCATACCGTCGAGACGAACCTCGATGCGTTGCGCCGCGCGGGCCTGTACCCCGAGGAATCGGAGAAGTCGCTGGTGATGGTGCCCGGCGCGGCGGCCGAGGCGCGCGTGGAGGCGCTCCTCGCGCAGGCCGGCGTGGCGTCGCGCTCGTTCGTGCACGTGCATCCCACGTCGCGCTGGCTCTTCAAGACGTGGACCGAGGCGCAGAGCGCGGAGCTGCTGCGGCGCCTCGCGCGCGACGGCCACCCGATCGTGGCGACGTGCGCGCCCGACGCGCGCGAGAAGGCGATCCTCGTGCGCATCCTCGAGGAGGCGCGGGTGCCTGTCGCCGACCTCTCCGGGCAGCTCACGCTGCGCGAGATGGCGGCGCTCACGGCGCGCGCGCGGCTCTTCGTGGGCGTCGACTCCGCGCCGATGCACATCGCCGCGGCGGTGGGAACGCCCGTCGTGGCGCTCTTCGGGCCGAGCGGCGAGAAGGAATGGGGCCCGTGGCGCGTGAAGCACCGCGTCGTCGCCTCCCACGAGTACCCGTGCCGACCCTGCGGCAACGACGGCTGCGGCGGGGGCAAGGTGAGCGAGTGCCTCACGCGCCTGCCGGTGGACCGCGTGCACGCGGCGATCAACGAAGTGCTCGCCGCGCCGTGAGCGCGACCGCGCCCCGCCCGGCGGGCCTCGCCCCCCGCGTGGCCCTGGTGCGCGGACGCTACGATCCGGCGGGCGGCGCCGAGCGCTTCGTGCAGGGCGCGATCGAGGCGCTGCGCGCGCAGGGCGCCGCGGTGACGATCGTCGCGCGCGAATGGCCGGGCAGCGACGGCTCCGCGATCCTCGTGCGGCCGTTCCACGTGGGCAGCCTCTGGCGCGACCGCGCCTTCGCGCGCGCCGCGTGCGCCGAGCTCGCGCGGCGGCGCTTCGATCTCGTGCAGTCCCACGAGCGCATCCCGTGCTGCGACGTCTACCGGGCGGGCGACGGCGTGCATGCGCAATGGCTCGCGGAACGCGCGCGCGCCCAGGGGCCGCTCGCGCGCCTCGCCACCCGCGCGAGCCCCCACCACCGCCATGTGCTCGCCGCCGAGCGCGCGCTCTTCGCGAGCCCGCGGCTGCGCGCGGTGATCTGCAACTCCGAGATGGTGCGCGCGGAGATCGTCCGGCATTTCGGCACCGATCCCGCGAAGCTCGCGTTGATCCGCAACGCCGTGGACGGCGCGCGCTTCCATCCCGGCCTGCGCGGCGAGATGCGCGAGGCCGTGCGCCAGCAGCTCGGCATCCCCCGGGACGCGCGCCTCGTGGTGCACGTCGGCTCCGGATTCGAGCGCAAGGGCGTGCGCTTCCTCCTCGAGGCCGCCGCGCGCGCGAGCTCGCGCCCGTGGGCGATCGTCGCCGGGCGCGACAAGCATGCGGCGCGCTACGCGGCGCGCGCGGCGCGGCTGGGCATCGCCGACCGCGTGCGCTTCCTGGGCGGCGTCTCCGACGTGCGGCCCTACCTCGCCGCGGCCGACGGCTTCGTCCTCGCGACGCTCTACGACCCGCAGCCCAACGCGGTGCTCGAGGCGATGGCCGCGGCGCTTCCCGTGGTGACGACGCGCAAGTGCGGCGCGGCGGAGCTCATCGCCGAGGGCGTGAGCGGGTTCGTGCGCGACGCCCTCGACATCGCGGGACTCGCCGAGGCGATCGACCGCCTCGAGCCGGCGGCGGCCCCGCGCATGGGGGAAGCCGCCCGCGAGGCCGTGCTGCCCTTCACGCCCCAGGCCATGGCCGAGGCGTACCTCGCGCTTTACCGGCGGCTTCTTCCCGGATAATGACGGGATGATCGTCCCGACGCACACCGGCCGCGAGCTCTACGCGCGCCTCCTTCGCCATGTGTGGCCGTACCGCTGGGCCCTCCTCGCCGGCATCGTCGGCATGGTCGTGGGGGGCCTCGCGGACGCGGCGCTGGTGAAGCTCACCGGCCCGCTCATCGACGAGCTCTTCGTGCAGAGGAAGCGCGAGCTCGCGTTCCTGCTGCCGCTCGCCATCGTCGCCGTCTTCGTCGTGAGCGGCATCGCGAGCTTCACCTCCGGCTACTCGTCGCAATGGGTGAGCAACAAGGTGATCCTCGACCTGCGCCGCGAGATGTTCGCGAAGGTGCTGCGGCTGCCGCCCTCGTACTTCGACGCGGTGCCCACGGCGCAGCTCGTCACGCGCTTCACCTTCGACGTGAACAACCTCGCCGCCGCTTCCACGAGCGTGCTCACGGTGCTGGTGCGCGACAGCGTCACCGTCGCCGCGCTCCTCGCCGTGCTGCTCTACTCGAACTGGAAGCTCACCATCATCACGTTCGTCGTGATCCCGCCGATCGCGGTCGTGGTGCGCCTGTTCAGCCGGCGGCTGCGCCAGATGAGCCGCGAGAACCAGCGCGCCGTGGGCGGCATCGCCGAGGTGCTGGACGAGGCGATCGCCAACCAGCGCGTGGTGCGGATCTTCGGCGGGCAGGCCTACGAGAGCGAGCGCTTCGAGCGCGCGGGGCAGAGGATCCGCCGCTTCGCGATGAAGCAGGCGACCGCGGCGGCGGGAACGGTCCCGGTGACGCAGCTCTTCGTCGCCTGCGCGATCGCGGCGATCATCTACTTCGCGGCGGGGCAGGCGTTCGCCGGCTCCACCGACGTGGGCCATTTCATCGAGTTCATCGCCGCGACCGGCATGCTGCTGCAGCCGCTGAAGCGCCTCACCGGCATCAACGAGCAGCTGCAGAAGGGGCTCGCCGCGTGCGAGAGCGTCTTCAGCCTGGTGGACGAGGGGCCGGAGGAGGACCGCGGCACGACCGTCCTCGAGCGCGCGAAGGGCGCGTTGCGCTTCGAGGGCGTTTCGCTCACGTATCCCGGCGCCTCGCGGCCCGCGCTCGACCGCGTGTCGCTCGAGATCCGGCCCGGCGAGACCGTCGCGCTGGTGGGCCCCTCGGGCGGCGGCAAGTCGAGCCTCGTCCACCTGCTGCCGCGCTTCTACCGCCCGAGCGCGGGCCGCATCACGCTGGACGGCCACGACCTGGAATCGCTCACGCTGGAGAGCCTGCGGCGCCAGATCTCGCTGGTCTCGCAGAACGTCGTGCTCTTCAACGACACGGTCGCGGCGAACATCGCCTACGGGCGCGCGGACCGCACGAGCGAGGCGGACATCGTGCGCGCGGCCGAGGCGGCGCACGCGATGGAGTTCATCCGCACGCTGCCGCAGGGACTCCAGACCGAGATCGGCGAGAACGGCGCGCGGCTTTCGGGCGGCCAGCGCCAGCGCATCGCCATCGCGCGCGCGATCCTCAAGGATGCCCCGGTCCTGCTCCTCGACGAGGCCACCTCGGCGCTCGACACCGAGAGCGAGCGCGCGGTGCAGGCGGCGCTCGAGGCGCTGATGGTCGGGCGCACGACGATCGTCATCGCGCATCGCCTGTCCAC
>DASUXK010000336.1:0-4400 GCA_036377935.1 Usitatibacter sp. | reverse complement strand
GGCGGCGGGCATGGCCGTGGACGAATTCGAGGGGGTGGCGGAGGCGATTCCGGCCGCGCTGCGCCGGCGCTCGCCCTGCCTCGCGCATCCCGTCTTCGACCGCTACCGCTCCGAGACGGACATGATGCGTTACCTGCGCCGGCTCGCGGCGCGCGACGTGGCGCTCGACCGCTCGATGATCCCGCTGGGCTCGTGCACGATGAAGCTCAATGCCGCCGCGGAGATGGCGCCCATCGGCTGGCACGAGTTCGCGCACCTGCATCCCTTCGCGCCCGAGGATCGGTGGCTCGGCTATCGCGAGCTGCTCGACGACCTCGCGGCGCGGCTCGCGAAGGCGACCGGCTATGCGGCCGTGTCGCTGCAGCCCAACGCGGGCTCGCAGGGCGAGTACGCGGGGCTCCTCGCGATCCGCGCCTGGCATGCGAGCCGCGGCGAGGCGCATCGCGACATCTGCCTGATCCCCAGCTCGGCCCACGGCACCAATCCGGCCTCGGCCCACATGGCGGGGCTCGAGGTCGTCGTCGTCGCGTGCGACGAGCGCGGCAACGTCGACCTCGCGGACCTGGAGCGCAAGGCCGAGCGGCACGCCTCGCGGCTCGCCGCGCTCATGGTCACCTATCCGTCGACCCACGGCGTGTTCGAGGAAGGCATCGCGCAGGCGTGCGCGCTCGTGCATCGGCATGGCGGGCAGGTGTACGTCGACGGCGCGAACATGAACGCGATGGTGGGACTGTGCGCGCCGGGCGAATTCGGCGGCGACGTCTCGCACCTGAACCTGCACAAGACGTTCTGCATCCCGCACGGTGGGGGCGGCCCCGGCGTGGGACCGGTCGCCGTCGCCGCGCACCTCGCGCCGTTCCTCCCGCGGGCCGGCGAGGAAGGCGGGGGCATCGGTCCCGTCTCGGCGACGCCCTACGGCAGCGCGTCGATCCTGCCCATCTCGTGGATGTACCTCGAGATGATGGGCGAGGCGGGCCTCACCGCCGCGAGCGAGGTGGCGATCCTCAACGCGAACTACGTCGCGCGCCGCCTCGCCGCGCACTATCCGGTCCTCTACGCGGGGCCGGGGGGGCTCGTGGCGCACGAGTGCATCCTCGACCTGCGCCCGCTCCGGGAAACCTCCGGGATCACCGCGGAGGACGTGGCCAAGCGGCTCGTGGATTACGGCTTCCACGCGCCTACGATGTCGTTCCCGGTGCCGGGCACGCTCATGGTGGAGCCGACGGAGAGCGAGTCGAAGGCGGAGCTGGACCGCTTCTGCGAGGCGATGATCGCGATCCGCGCGGAGATCCGGAATGTGGAGGAGGGCCGCTGGGACCGCGACGACAACCCGCTGAGGAACGCGCCGCACACCGCCGAGATGGTCGCCGCGGGCGAGTGGCGCCATCCGTATCCGCGCGAAGTCGCGGCCTGGCCGCTCGCGTCACTCCGGGAGGACAAGTACTGGCCGCCCGTCGCGCGCGTCGACAACGCCTACGGCGACCGCCACCTCATTTGCACCTGCCCCCCTGTCGCCGACTACGAATGAGGTTCCTCGCCTTTCATCCCCAACGCCAGAAGTCCCCGCGTTCGTCCATGAAGTGCCGCGCGAGGACCTGCTGGTGCACCTCGGTGGCGCCGTCGACGAGGCGCGCCTGGCGCGCGTAGCGGTAGATCCACTCGAGCACCGTGTCCTTGGAGTAGCCGCGCGCGCCGCAGAGCTGGATCGCGGTGTCGGCGCACAGGTGCAGCGCGTCGGCCACGTGCACCTTCGCCATCGAGATCTCCTTCCTCGCGAAGTCGCCGCGGTCGAGGTACCACGCCGCCTTCATGACGAGGAGCCGCCCGATCTCCACCTGCATGGCGCAATGCCCGAGCTTCATCTGCACCGATTCCCGGTCCGCGAGGCGCTTGCCCTGCGAATGGCGCTCGGAGACGTAATCGGCGGCGATGTCGAGCGATCGGCGCGCGAGACCGAGCCATCGCATGCAGTGCGTGAGGCGCGCGGTGCCGAGCCGGATCTGCGTGGCCTTCAGCCCGTCGCCCACGTTCATCAGGCGGTTCTCGTCGGGGATCTCGAGGCCGTCGAACTCCAGCTCGCAATGGCCGCCGTGCTCCTCGGGGCCCATGATCGGGATGCGCCGCACGATGCGCCAGCCGGGCTGCTCCGCGTCGAACAGGAACGCCGTGAGCCCCTTGCGCGGGTCCTCCGAGGTCTTCGCGACGAGGATGAAATGCTTCGCGACGCCGGCACCCGTGATGAACCACTTGCGCCCCTCGATGCGCCAGGTATCGCCGCGGCGCGTGGCGGTGGTGAGCATCATCGAGGGATCGGAGCCCGCGCCGGGATGGGGCTCGGTCATCGCGAAGGCCGAGCGAACGCGGCCGTCGACGATCGGCTGCAGCCAGCGTTCCTTCTGCGCCTCGGTCGCGACCTTCTCGAGGAGGATCATGTTGCCGTCGTCGGGCGCGGCGCAGTTGCACACCACGGGCCCGAAGAGCGTGTAGTTGAGCTCCTCGTAGCACGCGGCCATGCCGGCGACGCTCAATCCCTGCCCGCCGCGTGCCACGGGCATCTGCGGGGCCCACACGCCCGCTTCCTTCGCCTTGTCGCGCAGGTCCTGCAGCAGGCCCTCGCGCAGGTTGTCGTGCTCGTCGAAGGATTCGGGCGTGGTGTCGTACGGCAGCACCTGCTCGCGGGCGAAGCGGCGGAAGCGCTCGCGCGCCTGGCGGATCGCGGGGGAAAGGGCGAAGTCCATGAGGCCGATTCTAGCGGTTGGGAAGGGGACGGGTCCGGCGCGGCCCGCACGGTATAATTTTTCCCTTCATGCGGATCCTGCTCTCGAACGACGACGGCTACTTCGCACCCGGACTCGCCGCGCTCGCCGAGGGGCTGGGCGCGCTGGGCGCCGTGACCGTGGTCGCCCCCGAGCGCGACCGCAGCGGCGCCTCGAACTCGCTCACCCTCGACCGTCCCCTGATGCTGAGCAAGGCGCCCAACGGCTTCCTCTACGTGAACGGCACGCCGACCGACTGCGTGCACATGGCCGTGACGGGCCTGCTCGACTTCGAGCCGGACGTGATCGTCTCGGGGATCAACTCGGGATCGAACATGGGCGACGACACGCTCTACTCGGGCACCGTCGCCGCGGCGACCGAAGGCTACCTGCTCGGCATTCCCTCCATCGCCGTCTCCCTCGTGGGCCAGGAGTTCCGGCATTTCGCCACCGCGGCGCGCGTCGCGCGCGACCTCGTGGAGCGCTTCGCCCGCGCCCCGTTCGGCGCGCCGGTGCTGCTCAACGTGAACGTGCCCGACGTGCCGTACGACCGGCTCACCGGCATCGAGGTGACGCGCCTGGGCCGCCGCCACAAGGCGCAGGCCGTGGTGCCGGGCAAGAATCCGCGCGGCGAGACCGTGTACTGGGTGGGCGCCGCGGGGCCCGCGCGCGAGGCGGGACCGGGGACCGATTTCAACGCGCTCGAGCGCGGGGCGGTGTCGGTGACGCCGCTGCAGGTCGACCTCACGCACGCGGGGCAGATCCCGCTCGTCTCCGGATGGCTCTCGCAATGAGCGCGCGTGACGGCATCGGGATGACCTCCGAGCGCACGCGCCTGCGCATGATCGAGGCGCTGCGCAAGGACGGCATCACCGACGAGCGCGTGCTGGGCGCGATGATGGAGGTCCCGCGCCACCACTTCGTGGAGGAAGGGATCGCCTCGCGCGCCTACGAGGACGTGGCGCTGCCCATCGGCCACGGCCAGACGATCTCCAGCCCTTCCACCGTGGCGCACATGACGCAGCTCCTCCTCGAGAAGCAGCCGGCGGCGAAGGTGCTCGAGATCGGCACCGGCTGCGGCTACCAGACGGCGATCCTCGCGCGGCTGGTGAAGGAGGTGTACACCGTCGAGCGCATCGCGGCGCTCATGGACAAGGCGCGGCGCCACCTGCGCGACCTGCGCTTCTACAACATCCGCTACAAGCATGCGGACGGGCATGCGGGCTACGCGGAAGGCGGCCCCTACGACGGCATCCTGATGGCCGCCTCGGCCACGCACGTGCCGGAGGCGCTCAAGCAGCAGCTCGCCATCGGAGGCCGCATGGTGCTGCCCGTCGGGACGGAGGATCAGTGGCTCTACGTGGTCGACCGGAAGGAGAACGGATTCGTCGAGCAGAAGCGGGACGCCGTGCGTTTCGTGCCGCTTCTCCCGGGGCTCGCATGATGCGGCTCGCGCTGGCCGCGCTCGCGCTCGTCCTCGCCGGTTGCGCCGCGCCGCGCCCGGCGCCCGTGATCGATCGCGGCCCGCCGCCCGTGGCCGCGCCGGCCGCACCCGCAGCCCCGCCCGAGGAGAAGCCGCTGCCCACCCACACGGTGAAGCGCGGCGAGACGCTCGTGGGCATCGCGTTGCAGTACGGCCTCGAC
>DASUXK010000335.1:0-4318 GCA_036377935.1 Usitatibacter sp. | reverse complement strand
GGGCTCTTCGCGGGCACGCGCATTCCCGCGCGCGCCAAGATCGGCGAATACGAGGGCGAGGTGATCGGTTTGCGCGTGGCGCGGCGGCGCGCGCGCGGCCGGCGCATCGTGGCGATCGTCGAGCTCGACCGCCATGCGATCGACGCCACGCGCTGGAAGCACGGCTTCCGCTTCATCAACCACTCGTGCGACCCGAACACCTTCATGCGCTGCACCGCGGAGCGCGCGGAGTTCTACGCGCGTCGCGACATCGCGCCCGGCGAGGAGCTCACGGTGGACTACGGGGAGAGCCACCACGACGGGCGGCTCGCGTGCCGCTGCGGGGCGGCGAATTGCCGGGGCTGGATCTAGTGCTTCACGGTGTCGCGGCCGGGCGCGCCCATGGCGCGCATGCCGGGATGGCCGTTGCTCGCGTTGAGCGCCGTGGCGAGCGCCGCCTCTCCGCCCACGATGGCGGCCCACGCGAGCTCTACGCCCTTGCGCTTGCCCTTGAGGACCAGCTTGAATCCCTCGGGGGAAACGGTGAGGGTGTATTTCTCGCCGTTGATGTCGAGCTCGCGCTTGAAGGGCGCGTTCAGTTTCGTCGTCATGGATTTCTCGCTGCCTCCCGGGGCCTGGGGCCGTGGCGCCGTGCGCTGGGGTAGACTGCGCCCCCTTCGCGAAGATTCCGCCCCCGGTCCTTCCGGAGGATGGGGCGCGCCTCGCCGATCGCGAGGCGCGGCGCGAGGCCGGCGGGCGTGCGGACCACGGGCCTATGCCGCGAGCAGCTCGCGGACCGCTTCGTCCTCGACCTGCGGGAACTCGCGATAGAAGCGGGAAACCGCGCCGAAGGGCTCGGGGACGGCGAGCGCCACGACCTCGTCGGCGAGCGCGCGCACGGCCTCCACCCCTTCGCGCGAAGCCACCGGCACCGCGCACACCAGGTGCGCCGCGCCGCGCTCGCGCAGGAAGCGCAGCGCCGCCGCCATCGTGGCGCCCGTGGCGAGCCCATCGTCCACCACGATCACGTCGCGGCCGCGCGGATCGACGGGCGGGCGGTTGCGGCTCCAGCGCTGGCGCTGCTCGCGGATGCGGGCGAGCTGCGCGCCCTTCTCGCGCTCCAGGTAGTCGCGCGTGACGCCCGCGAAATCGGTGTCCCCGGAGAGCGCGAACGTGCCCGACTCGTCGATCGCGCCGATCGCGAACTCGGGGTTGAAGGGCGAGCCCAGCTTCCTCACCAGCACCACGTCGAGGTCGCCGTCGAGGCGATCGGCGATGACGCGGCCCATCGGCACCGCGCCGCGCGGGATCGCGAGCACCAGGGGGTCGCGCCCGCGCCAGGCGGCGAGGCGCTCGGCGAGCTGGCAGGCGGCGTCGAGGCGGTCTTCGAAGAGCATGCGCATTGGACGCCGCGCGCGGGGGCGGATTCCGGCCTGCATGCCGCATGCGGATGTCGGCGTCGCGGAAGCGCGCCGTGCGGCCCGCGCCATCGCTTGTCGGATACGGTCCACACTCGCATACTGCGCGCGATGAAAACCGCACCCGTGCTCCTCGCGGCGCTCCTCGCCGCGCCCGCCTTCGCCCGTGCGCCGCTCGACGAGGCGAATCCCGCGATCTCCGCCGTGGTCGCCGGCATCTCGCCCGAGCGCATCGAGCGCACCATCCGCACGCTGGTCTCGTTCGGCACGCGCAACTCCCTCTCCGACACCGTCTCCGATACGCGAGGCATCGGCGCCGCGCGCCGCTGGATCCGCGCGCGGCTCGAGGAGTGCTCGCGCGAAGCGGGCGGCAGGCTTTGGGTCGAGTTCGACACGCACCATGTCGAATCGGGCTCGCGCGTGCCGCGGCCCACGGATTTCGTGAACGTCGTCGCGACGCTGCCGGGCGCGCAGCCCGAGAGCCGCGATCGCATCTACGTCGTGAGCGGCCATTACGACTCGATGCCCTCGAGCCCGGTCGACGGCGAGAAGGACGCGCCGGGCGCCGACGACGACGCCTCGGGCACGGCGGTGTCGATGGAGCTCGCCTGCGCCATGGCGCGCCACCGCTTCGACGCGACGCTCGTCTTCATGGCGGTTGCGGGCGAGGAGCAGGGCCTGTACGGGTCCACCGGCTTCGCGCGGGCCGCGCGCGAGAAGGGCCTCGACATCGCCGGCATGCTCGACAACGACATCGTCGGAAGCTCCACGGGACCCGACGGGCGCGTGGACGCGGGCCGCGTGCGCCTCTTCGCGCAGGGCGTCCCCGCGGTGAAGGAGCTGCCCGACGACGTGCGCGGCGCGCTTCGCACCGGCGGCGAGAACGACCTGCCCACGCGCCAGCTCGCCCGCGCGGTGGCGCGCGCCGCGCGCACGTACGTGCCCGGCCTTCGCGTGCAGGTGATCTGGCGGCTGGACCGGTATCTTCGCGGCGGCGACCACTTCCCGTTCCTCGAGGCGGGCTATCCGGCGGTGCGCTTCACCGAGCCCGTGGAGAACTTCCGCCACCAACACCAGGACGTGCGCGTCGAGGACGGCGCGCAGTACGGCGACCTGCCGCAATTCGTCGACTTCGGGTACGTGGCGCAAGTCGCGCGCGTGAACGCCGCGGCCCTCGCCTCGCTCGCGCTCGCGCCCGCCGTGCCGCGGGAGGCGAAGATCGAGGCGCTGCGCCTGGAAAACGACACCACGCTGTCCTGGGCGCCCAACCGCGAGCCCGACCTCGCCGGCTATCGCATCGTCTGGCGCGAGACCACCGCGCCCGACTGGCAATACGGGAAGGACGTGGGCAACGTCACGCGCGCCACGCTCCCGGTTTCCAAGGACGACTACGTCTTCGGCATCGAGGCCTACGACCGCGACGGCAACGCCTCGCCCGCCGCCTACCCCTCCCCGTACTACCCGCCGCGCTTGAGGAAGTGACCCACGGCGGCGATCGTTTCGACCCCGGCTGTTCCCGTTGTCGACTCCTATCGCCTTCCTCCGTGTCCTCCGTGCTCTCCGTGGTCTCTGTGTTTCCGCTTTAGCTAGAGCACCGGCGAAGTGAGCCGCGCGATCGACTCGAGCACCACGGTGAGCTTCGGGTTGCGCTTGCGGAAGGGAAACGGCTTGCTCACGGCGCGGTCGCGCTCGAAGCGCGCCGCGAGTTCGGCCACCACCTTCGCGTCGTAGAACGCCGCGGCGATCTCGAAGTTGAGGCGGAAGCTGCGGTTGTCGAGGTTGGCGGTGCCGACCATGCCGACGGTATCGTCGACCACGATCGTCTTCGCGTGGAGCATCGGCGGGCCGTACTCGAAGATCACGATGCCGGCCTTCGCGAGCGCCTGGCAGTACGTGTTCGACGCCGCCGTGACGAGGCGCGAGTCGCCGAGCTCCGGCACGATCACCTGCACGTCGACGCCGCGCAGGTTCGCGATGCGCATCGCCGATTCGAGCGGCTCGTCCGGGATGAGGTACGGCGTCTCGATCCACACGCGCCGGCGCGCGCTCGCGATGGCGGCGAGGAAGAACGCGAGCAGCGGCGCGCTCTCGTCGTCCGGGCCCGAGGCGAGGATCTGCACCGGCGTGCCGGGCTCGCACGGGCGCGCCGGCGGGAAGTACAGCGGCACGCTCTTCGGCGTCATGAAGAAGCCGCCCCCGGCGTAGGTCCAGTTCTCCAGGAAGAGGCGCTGGATCTTGCGCACCGGCTCGCCGTCGATGCGCGCGTGCTCGTCGCGCCACGCGTCGTGGCCCGAGCGCTTCTCGCTCTCCAGGTCGTGGATGTTCATGCCGCCGAGGAAGCCGACCTGCCCGTCGAGAACCGCGATCTTCCGGTGGGTGCGGAAGTTCGCGAAGTGCAGGCTCGCCAGCGACAGCGTCACCGGGTTGAAGCGCAGCACCTCGCCGCCCGCGTCGACCAGGGGCTTCCAGAACGAGCGCTTCAACGCGGGCGAGCCCACCGCGTCGTAGACCACGCGCACCTCCACGCCGCGCCGCGCCGCCTCGACGAGGAGGTCGCGGAAGCGCGTGCCGACCGCGTCGGGCTCCCAGATGTAGTACTCCATGTGCACGTGGTGGCGCGCCCCGGCGATCGCCGCCGCGAGCGACTCGAGCTTGTCGTCGCCGTTGTCGAACAGGCGCACCGCCGCCGCGAACGTGGGATCGCCCTGGCCGAGCCGCCGGCCGACGGCGGCGAGGGCGGAGGCGTCCTCGGAAAGCGCGGGCCTGCGCTGCGCGCAGGAGTTGCGCAGGTGGTTCGAGACCTGCCCCGCGAGGGACCGGGCGACGCCGTAGCGGCGCAGCCTGCGGCGCAGGCGCCGCGGGCCGAAGACCATGTAGTAGAGGCCGGAGACCACGGGCAGCGCCACGAACGCGAAGATCCA
>DASUXK010000334.1:0-13482 GCA_036377935.1 Usitatibacter sp. | reverse complement strand
ACCGCATCGTGAAGCCGACCTGCCACGTGTTCCTCGCGGTGGGCGACGGGAAAAAGGACTGACCATGGGACAGAAGATCAACCCGACCGGCTTCCGCCTCTCGGTGAACCGCAACTGGGGCTCGAAGTGGTACGCGAGCTCGAAGAACTTCCCGGCGATGCTCGCCGAGGACATCCAGGTGCGCGAGTACCTGAAGAAGAAGCTCTCGCACGCCGCCGTGGGCCGCGTGGTGATCGAGCGCCCCGCCAAGAACGCGCGCATCACGATCTACTCGGCGCGCCCCGGCGTGGTGATCGGCAAGAAGGGCGAGGACATCGAGGGCCTGAGGAACGCGCTGCAGAAGCTCATGGGCGTGCCGGTCCACGTGAACATCGAGGAGATTCGCAAGCCCGAGCTCGACGCGCAGCTCATCGCCGACTCCATTACCAGCCAGCTCGAGAAGCGCGTGATGTTCCGCCGCGCCATGAAGCGCGCGATGCAGAACGCGATGCGCCTGGGCGCGCAGGGCATCAAGATCACGAGCGCGGGGCGCCTGAACGGCGCGGAGATCGCGCGCACCGAGTGGTACCGCGAGGGTCGCGTGCCGCTGCACACGCTGCGCGCCGACATCGAGTACGGGTTCTCGGAGGCGCACACCACCTACGGCACGATCGGCGTGCAGGTGCTCGTCTTCAAGGGCGAGGTGCTGGGCAAGGGCGAGCAGCCGGCGGCGCCGGCTCCCGAGCCCGAGAAGAAACCGGCCAGGAAACCAGGGGTGAGAAATGCTGCAGCCAGCTAGAAGGAAATACCGCAAGGAGCAGAAGGGCCGCAACAAGGGCGTCGCCACGCGCGGCGCCAAGGTGTCCTTCGGCGAATTCGGCCTGAAGGCCCTCGGCCGGGGGCGCCTCACGGCGCGCCAGATCGAGGCCGGGCGGCGCGCGATGACGCGCCACATCAAGCGCGGCGGCCGCATCTGGATCCGCATCTTCCCCGACAAGCCGATCTCCAAGAAGCCGGCCGAGGTCCGCATGGGCAACGGCAAGGGCTCGCCCGAGTACTTCGTGGCCGAGATCGTGCCCGGCAAGGTGCTGTTCGAGATGGACGGGGTGGAGGAGGCGCTCGCGCGCCAGGCCTTCGCGCTCGCCGCCGCCAAGCTGCCGATCCGCACGGCGTTCGTGCAACGCTCGATCGGCTGACGGAGATACCGGGATGAGCAAGAACGACGACCTGCGCTCGAAGAGCGCGGAAGAGCTGAACCAGGAGCTGCTCGAGTTGAGGCGCGCGCAGTTCGGCCTGCGCATGCAGCTCGCCACCCAGAGCCTCACCAAGAACAGCGAGATCGAGCGCATGCGCCGGCGCATCGCCCGCGTGCACACGTTCCTCAACCAGAAAGCGAAGGAGGGCGCGAAATGAGCGAGCCCGCCAAGGCCCGCACCCATCGCCAGCTCACCGGCCGGGTGTCGAGCGACCGCATGGACAAGACGGTCACCGTCGTGGTCGAGCGCCAGGTCATGCACCCGGTGATCGGCAAGGTGGTGACGCGCTCGAAGAAGTACCACGCCCACAACGAGGGCAACGACGCGAAGGCGGGCGACAAGGTGGTGATCGAGGAGTGCGCCCCCATCTCCCGGACCAAGGCCTGGAAGGTGGTTCGCGTCGCCGAGCGCGCCCGTCCCGAATAGGGGCGCGGCGGTTGGCAGGTGGCTGTAAAACCTGCTAGAATCTTCGTCTTTTCCGCTTCCGGCCACGGCTTCGAGGGCCGGGAGTCCAGTGAGAGAGTCCGGAGACCTGATCGCCGTCCGCGGGCCGAGCCCCAGGCGCGCTGAGGGTCCCGGGGGCCGCCCGGCCGCCAGCCGAAGCCTGCAGCACCAAACGCCCGGGCCCCAAGCGGTTGATTTTTGACCCGCCCGCCGCGGCGCGCGCCCCGTGAAGACGGAGCGTCCCGCGGGGGGAACCCAGAGACCAGCCTTCTCCCGTCCCCCTTCCGGGGCCGGCAGAAGGCGGAAGACGGATCCAAGACTGGACGGCGCCTCGGGCGACGGGCCAAGTTGGAGAGAGAACAATGATTCAGATGCAGTCCATTCTCGACGTCGCCGACAACACCGGCGCGCGGTCGGTGATGTGTATCAAGGTGCTCGGCGGCTCGAAGCGCCGCTACGCGGGCATCGGGGACATCATCAAGGTGAGCGTGAAGAGCGCCGCGCCGCGCGGACGGGTGAAGAAGGGCGAGGTCTACAGCGCGGTCGTGGTCCGGACGGCCCACGGCGTGCGCCGTCCCGACGGCTCGGTGATCAAGTTCGACACCAACGCGGCGGTGCTCCTGAACCCGAAGCTCGAGCCGATCGGCACGCGCATCTTCGGCCCCGTCACGCGGGAGCTGCGCACGGAGCGCTTCATGAAGATCGTGTCGCTCGCGCCGGAGGTCCTGTAATGAGCAAGATCCGCAAGGGCGACCAGGTGGTCGTCATCGCCGGCCGCGAGAAGGGCAAGCGCGGCACGGTGCTGCGCGTGTTCCCGACCGGCCGGGTGCTGGTCGAGGGCGTGAACCGCGTGAAGAAGCACCAGCGCCCCAACCCGATGAAGGGCCAGACGGGCGGGATCGTGGACAAGGAGGCGCCGCTCCACATCTCCAACGTGATGCTGGTGAACCCGGCCACGGGCAAGGGCGATCGCGTGGGCTTCCGCTTCCTCGAGGCCCAGGGCGGCGCCGCCGCGCGCAAGGTGCGCTTCTTCAAGTCCAACGGCGAAGTCGTGGACGTCTGAGGTAAGAGATGGCTAAAGAGACGAAATCGGACAAGGCCGCCAAGCCCGCCGCGCCCAAGCAGGCGCCCGCGCAGGCGAAGCCGGCGAAGGAAGCCCGGGCCAAGGCCCCCAAGGCGGACAAGCCCGCCGGCAAGGAAGCCGCGCCCACCCAGCCGCCGCGCCTGAAGGTCCAGTACGAGGAGTCGATCGTGCCGGCCCTCATGAAGCAGTTCGGCTACAAGACCAGGATGCAGGTGCCGCGCGTCGCCAAGATCACGCTCAACATGGGCGTGGGCGAGGCCGTCGCCGACAAGAAGATCCTCGAGAACGCCGCGGGCGACCTCGAGAAGATCGCCGGCCAGAAGCCGGTCGTCACCAAGTCGAAGAAGTCGATCGCCGGCTTCAAGATCCGCACCGGCTACCCGGTGGGGACCATGGTGACGCTGCGCAACCGCCGCATGTACGAGTTCCTCGACCGCCTCGTCACCATCGCGCTGCCGCGCGTGCGCGACTTCCGCGGCGTGTCGGCGCGCGCCTTCGACGGCCGCGGCAACTACAACATGGGCGTCAAGGAGCAGATCATCTTCCCGGAGATCGAGTACGACAAGGTCGACGCGCTCCGCGGGATGAACATCTCGATCACCACGACCGCGAAGTCGGACGAGGAGGCGAAGGCGCTCCTCGCCGCGTTCCGGTTCCCCTTCCGGACTGAGAGGACGTAATGGCCAAGCTCGCCGTCATCAACCGCCAGGCCAAGCGCGAAGCGATGGTCAGGAAGTACGCAGAGAAGCGCAAGCAGCTGAAGGCCATCATCGACGACCCGAAGGCCACCGAGGAGGCCCGCGACGAGGCGCGCGCCAAGATCCAGTCGCTGCCGCGCGACGCCTCGCCGGTCCGCCTTCGCAACCGCTGCGCCATCACCGGGCGCCCGCGCGGCACGTTCCGCAAGTTCGGGCTCGCGCGCAACAAGATCCGCGAGATCGCCATGCGCGGCGAGATCCCCGGGATGATCAAGGCGAGCTGGTAGGAGACGACAGATGAGCATGAGTGATCCCATCGCCGACATGCTGACGCGCATCCGCAACGCGCAGGCCACCGAGAAGCAGACGGTCACGGTGCCCGCCTCGCGGGTGAAGCGCGCCATCGCCCAGGTGCTGAAGGACGAGGGCTACATCGAGGACTTCGCCCAGCGCGACGTCGACGGCAAGGCCGTGATCGAGATCGGCCTCAAGTACTACGCGGGCAAGCCCGTGATCGAGAAGATCGAGCGCGTCTCGCGCCCGGGGCTGCGCATCTACAAGGGACGCGAGGACATCCCGCGCGTCATGAACGGCCTGGGCGTGGCCATCGTCTCCACCTCCCGCGGCGTGATGACCGACCGGCGCGCGCGCGAGACCGGGGTGGGCGGCGAAGTGCTCTGCATCGTGGTCTAGAGGAACGCGCCAAATGTCCCGAATCGCCAAGTATCCCGTCGTCATTCCCGACAAGGTCGAGGTCACCCTCGGCACGGGCGAGCTCACGGTGAAGGGCCCGCTCGGAACGCTCAAGCAGCGCCTCGCGCGCGACGTGGTCGTCAAGCGCGAGGGCGACAAGCTCACGTTCGCCGCGGGCAACGACAGCAAGGAAGCGAACGCGCTCTCCGGCACGATGCGCGCCGTCGTCGCCAACATGGTGCACGGCGTGAAGAGCGGCTTCGAGCGGCGCCTCACGCTCGTGGGCGTCGGCTACCGCGCGCAGGCGCAGGGCAACAAGCTCAACCTCTCGCTGGGCTTCTCGCATCCCGTCGTGCACGCGATGCCGGAGGGCGTGAAGGCGGAGACGCCGACCCAGACGGAGATCGTGCTGAAGGGCGTGGACCGCCAGAAGGTGGGCCAGGTCGCCGCCGAGATCCGCGCGTACAAGGGCCCCGAGCCGTACAAGGGCAAGGGCGTGCGCTATGCGGGCGAGCACGTGGCGCTCAAAGAGACCAAGAAGAAGTAAATGGAGCGCGGTAGCGGACATCGAGGCGATCGTTGGAGCGGACGACAAGTTGCCGCTCAACTGCGCAAACAGGGCTGACGACACACATGGACAAGAAAGTTTCGAGAACGCGCCGCGCGGCCAAGACCCGCGTGCGCATCGCGCGCCAGGAGGCGGTGCGCCTCACGGTGCATCGCACCAACCAGCACATCTACGCCCAGGTGATCGACGCCACGGGCGGCAAGGTGCTCGCCTCGGCCTCGACGCTCGAGAAGGACCTGCGCGCGTCGCATCCGAAGGGTGGCGGCAAGGAGGCGGCGGCCGCGGTCGGCAAGCGCATCGCCGAGAAGGCGAAGGCCGCGGGCGTCACGGAAGTGGCGTTCGACCGCGCCGGATTCAGCTACCACGGCCGCGTGAAGGCGCTGGCCGAAGCCGCCCGCGAGGGCGGACTCAAGTTCTGAGGACCGACAGATGGCGAAGATGGGCAAGATGGACAACCGGGGCGGGTCCGACGACAAGGGCGACGGCCTGCGGGAGAAGATGATCTCGGTGAACCGCGTCACGAAGGTCGTGAAGGGCGGTCGCATCCTGGGCTTCGCGGCGCTCACGGTGGTGGGCGACGGCGACGGCTCCATCGGCATGGGCAAGGGCAAGGCCCGCGAGGTCCCGGTCGCCGTGCAGAAGGCGATGGAGCAGGCGCGCCGCAACATGGTGAAGATCCCGCTCAAGGGCGGCACGATCCACCACGACGTGCTCGGCCGCCACGGCGCCACGCGCGTCATGATGAAGCCGGCGGTCGAGGGCAACGGCATCAAGGCGGGCGGCGCCATGCGCGCGGTCTTCGAGGTGATGGGGGTGTCCAACATCTCCGCCAAGTGCCACGGCTCGACCAACCCCTACAACGTCGTGCGCGCGACCCTGGACGGCCTCACGCAGCAGCGCCGTCCCTCGGAGATCGCGGCCAAGCGCGGCAAGAAGGTCGAAGAGATCGCCTGAGGAACCGATGAGCGCGAAATCGAGCAAGCCGGCCGCGGCCGGCAAGAAGATCCGGGTCACCCTCGTGAAGGGCATCACCGCGACCAAGCACACGCATCGCGAGTCGGTGAAGGGCCTGGGCCTCAAGCGCCGCTGCCAGACCGTGGAGCTGGTGGACACGCCGGCCGTGCGCGGGATGATCAACCGGGTGAGCTACCTGGTGAAGGTCGAGGAATAGGACGATGGAACTCAATTCTCTGAAACCGGGCGCGGGCGCCCGCAAGGCGCGCCGGCGCGTCGGTCGCGGCATCGGCTCGGGCCTGGGCAAGACCGCGGGCCGCGGCCACAAGGGCCAGAAATCCCGCGCCGGCGGCTTCCACAAGACCGGCTTCGAGGGCGGCCAGATGCCGCTGCAGCGGCGCCTGCCGAAGCGCGGCTTCCTCGCCACCACCATCCAGAAGGCGGCGGAAGTCCGTTCGGGCGACCTCGCGCGCGTCGAGGGCGGTGCGATCGACCTCGAGAGCCTCAAGAAGGCGGGCCTCGTGCCCGCGGCGGCCGAGCGCGCCAAGATCATCCTGGCGGGCGACGTGTCCAAGGCCTTCAAGGTCTCGGGCATCGGCGCCTCCAAGGGCGCGCGCGCCGCGATCGAGAAGGCGGGCGGCTCCGTCGCGGACCTCGTGGCGGCCGAGCAGCCGAAGAAGCTGCCGAAGAAGCAACCGGCGGCGCCGAAGTAACCGGAGAGCGTCTTGGCGGCCAATCCCTTCGCGACCCTCGGCAAGCTGGGCGACCTCAAGCGCCGGCTGTGGTTCCTGCTGGGCGCGCTCGTCGTCTACCGCGTCGGCGCCCACATCCCGGTGCCGGGGATCGACCCGAACGAGCTCGCGAAGCTCTTCCAGCAGAACAGCGGCGGCATCCTGGACATGTTCAACATGTTCTCGGGCGGGGCGCTGCGCCGCTTCACGATCTTCGCGCTCGGGATCATGCCGTACATCTCGGCCTCGATCATCATGCAGCTGCTCACGGTCGTCTCGCCGCAGCTCGAGGCCCTCAAGAAGGAAGGCGAGGCGGGCCGGCGCAAGATCACCCAATACACGCGCTACGGCACCGTGGTGCTCTCGCTCTTCCAGGCGCTCGGCATCTCGATCGCGCTGGAGTCGCAGCGCGGCCTGGTGCTCGATCCGGGCCTCGCGTTCCGCCTCACGACGGTGATCACCCTCACCACCGGCACCATGTTCCTCATGTGGCTGGGCGAGCAGATCACCGAGCGCGGCATCGGCAACGGCATCTCGATGATCATCTTCGCGGGCATCGTGGCGGGGCTGCCCGCGGCCATGGGGGGTACCCTCGAGCTGGTGCGCACCGGCGCGATGACGATCTTCGCGGCGATCGTGGTCTTCGCCCTCGTGGTGGGCGTGACGGCGGTGGTCGTGTTCATCGAGAAGGGCCAGCGGCGCATCCTCGTGAACTACGCCAAGCGCCAGGTGGGCAACCGCCTGTACGGCGGGCAGAGCTCGTTCCTGCCGCTGAAGCTCAATATGTCGGGCGTGATCCCGCCGATCTTCGCCTCGTCGATCATCCTCTTCCCGGCGACGGCGGCGAGCTGGTTCGGCCAGCACGAGTACATGACGTGGCTGAAAGACGTGGCGGGGGCGCTCGCGCCCGGACAGCTGCTCTACATCGCCCTCTACGCGGCGGCGATCATCTTCTTCTGCTTCTTCTACACGGCGCTCGTCTTCAACTCGAAGGAGACGGCGGACAACCTCAAGAAGAGCGGCGCCTTCGTCCCCGGCATCCGCCCCGGCGAGCAGACGGCGCGCTACGTGGACCGCATCATCACGCGGCTCACGCTCGTCGGCGCGGTCTACATCACGCTGGTGTGCCTGCTGCCGGAGTTCCTGCGCAGCAACTACAACGTGCCGTTCTACTTCGGCGGCACGTCGCTGCTCATCACGGTGGTGGTGACGATGGATTTCATGGCGCAGCTCCAGGCCTACCTCATGTCGCACCAGTACGAGAGCCTGCTCAAGAAGGCGAACTTCAAGGGCGGCTCGGGATTCCCGGTCCGGTAACGGCCTCGATGACGAGCATGAAAGGAATCCAGATCTTCGCGTCGGCCGTGGCGCCCGTACCCGCCCCGAGGCAGAGCACACGCCGAGTGCGGGGCGGCCATGTCTAAGGAAGAGACGATCCAGATGCAGGGGGAGATCCTCGAGACCCTCCCCAACGCGATGTTCCGGGTGAAGCTCGAGAACGGCCACGTGGTGCTCGGCCACATCTCCGGGAAGATGCGCATGCACTACATCCGCATCCTCCCCGGCGACAAGGTGACCGTGGAGCTCACGCCCTACGATTTGACCAAGGCGCGGATCACGTTCCGCGCCAAGTAAGGAGAAACGGCGATGCGAGTGCAGGCTTCCGTCAAGAAAATCTGCCGCAAGTGCAAGATCGTGCGGCGCAAGCGCGTGGTTCGCGTCATCTGCACCGACCCGCGCCACAAGCAGCGCCAGGGCTGAACCCCGCGCTGACGTTTGAGAGGACAACATGGCCCGTATTGCAGGCATCAACATCCCGAACCAGCAGCATGCGTCGATCGCGCTCACCGCGATCTACGGCATCGGCCGCGCCCGCGCGAACTACATCTGCGACCTGGTGGGCGTGAGTCGGTCGACCAAGATCAAGGACCTCACCGACGCCGAGATGGACAAGCTGCGCGAGCAGGTGACCAAGTTCACGGTCGAGGGGGACCTGCGCCGCGAGACGTCGATGAACATCAAGCGGCTGATGGACCTGGGCTGCTACCGCGGCGTGCGCCACAAGAAGGGCCTGCCCGTCCGCGGGCAGCGCACCCGCACCAACGCGCGCACCCGCAAGGGCCCGCGCAAGGCCGTGCGCCTTTCCAAGGCCGCGAGCTGACCTAGACGAGGATACCGAGAATGGCAAAGGCACCGGCCGCCGCGCGCGTGCGCAAGAAGGCGAAGAAGGCCGTGTCCGAGGGCATCGCCCACGTGCACGCCTCCTTCAACAACACGATCATCACCATCACCGACCGCCAGGGCAACGCCCTGTCGTGGGCCACTTCGGGCGCCGCCGGCTTCAAGGGCTCGCGCAAGTCCACGCCCTTCGCCGCGCAGGTCGCCGCCGAGGCGGCGGGCCGCGCCGCCCAGGAGCACGGCGTGAAGAACCTCGAGGTGCGCATCAAGGGCCCGGGCCCGGGCCGCGAGTCCGCGGTACGGGCGCTCAACGCCCTGGGCCTGAAGATCGTGTCGATCGCCGACGTGACGCCGGTGCCGCACAACGGGTGCCGGCCGCCGAAGCGCCGCCGCATGTAACGCACGGGGGGTTGCCGCGAGCCGCGCAGCCCCCACGTAAAGAGACCAGGAGAACACCGTGGCACGCTATATCGGACCCAAGTGCAAGCTCTCGCGCCGGGAAGGCACCGACCTCTTCCTCAAGAGCGCCCGGCGCTCGCTCGACACGAAGTGCAAGCTCGACTCGCGCCCCGGCCAGCACGGCGCCAAGTCGACGCGCATCTCCGAGTACGGCACCCAGCTGCGCGAGAAGCAGAAGATCCGCCGCATGTACGGCGTGCTCGAGCGCCAGTTCCGCACCTACTTCGACAAGGCGATCACGAAGCGGGGCGCCACGGGCGAGGTGCTGCTGCAGATGCTCGAGAGCCGCCTGGACAACGTCGTCTACCGGATGGGATTCGCCTCGACGAGGGCGGAGGCGCGCCAGCTGGTCTCGCACCGCGCGATCGAGGTGAACGGCAAGCCCGTGAACATCCCCTCGTACCTGCTGCGCGCCCAGGACACCGTCTCGGTGCGCGAGAAGGCGCGCGGCCAGCTGCGCATCAAGTCCTCGCTGGAGCTCGCCGAGCAGAACGGGTTCCCGAGCTGGGTCGAGGTGGATTCGAAGAATTTCAAGGGCACGTTCAAGCAACTGCCCGAGCGCGCGGAGTTCGCCTCCGACGTGAACGAACAGCTGGTGGTCGAGCTTTACTCGAAGTAAGCGGAACCGCAGCACCCGCAGGACGCAGCACCGCTGGAGCTCGCTTCCTCTAACGCATCTGGCAGAGGTACCCCCGAATGCAAAGCAACGCCTCGAATTTCCTGAAGCCCCGCATCATCGACGTACAGAACCTCTCGCCCACGCACGCGAAGGTGATCATGGAGCCCTTCGAGCGGGGATACGGCCACACGCTCGGGAACGCCCTGCGCCGCATCCTGCTCTCCTCGATGCCCGGCTACGCCGCCACCGAGGTGAAGATCGCGGGCGTCCTGCACGAGTACTCGACCATCGAGGGCGTGCAGGAGGACGTGGTCGACGTGATCCTGAACCTCAAGGGCGTGGTGATGAAGCTGCACAACCGCTCCGAGGCCACGCTCAAGCTCAAGAAGTCCAGCGCCGGCCCGGTGACCGCGGCCGACATCGAGCAGACCCACGACGTCGAGATCATCAACCCGGACCACGTGATCGCCCACCTCACCCAGGGCGGCAAGATCGACATGACGATCAAGATCGAGAAGGGCCGCGGCTACGTGCCGGCCACCTCGCGCCGCCAGGACGACTCGCGCTCCATCGGCTCGATCCTCCTCGACGCCTCGTTCTCGCCGGTGCGCCGCGTGAGCTACCAGGTGGAGAGCGCCCGCGTGGAGCAGCGCACGGACCTCGACCGCCTCGTGATCGACATCGAGACCAACGGCGTGATCGAGCCGGAGGAGGCGGTGCGCTACTCGGCGAGCGTCCTCGTGGACCAGCTCTCGGTGTTCGCGTCGCTGCAGTCGACGAGCGAGGAGCGCCAGGAAGCCGCGCAGCCGCAGGTCGACCCGATCCTCCTGCAGCCCGTGGACGACCTCGAGCTCACCGTGCGCTCGGCCAACTGCCTGAAGGCCGAGAACATCTACTACATCGGCGACCTCATCCAGCGCACGGAGAACGAGCTGCTGAAGACGCCCAACCTCGGCCGCAAGTCGCTGAACGAGATCAAGGAAGTCCTCGCCTCCAAGGGCCTCACGCTCGGCATGAAGCTGGAGAACTGGCCGGTGGCAGGACTTACGAAGTAAGCCCGTTGCGGGGACAGACCCCGATTCATGCGGGTGATTTGACCGAAGCCGCGCCGAATCACGACATTGGGGCCTGTCCCCGGTGTCGATTCTGCGGCGCCGTTCATAACCACAATACCAACAAGGCTGCATAAGCCAAGAGAGTCGAAAGGGAAACGAAAATGCGTCACCGTCACGGCCTTCGCAAGCTCAACCGCACCAGCAGCCATCGCCTCGCGATGCTGCGCAACATGACCGTCTCGCTCCTCAGGCACGAGGCGATCAAGACCACGCTGCCGAAGGCGAAGGAGCTGCGCAAGGTCGCCGAGCCCATCATCACGCTCGGCAAGACCAGCACGCTCGCCAACAAGCGCCTCGCCTTCGACCGGCTGCGCGACCGCGACATGGTCGTGAAGCTCTTCGACGAGCTGGGCCCGCGCTACAAGGCGAGGAACGGGGGATACCTGCGCATCCTCAAGTTCGGCTTCCGCCAGGGCGACAACGCGCCGATGGCGCTGGTGGAGCTGGTCGACCGCCCGGCCGAGGCCGCGGAGGGCGAGGAGGAGAAGAAGCCCTCGAAGCGCGCGAAGAAGGAAGCCGCCGCGGCCTGAGTTCCTGCCGCCGCACCCGTGAAGGCCGGCCTCGCGCCGGCCTTCGCGCTTCTACGCGACCAGGATCACCCGGTAGTCGTTCACGTTGGTGCGCGTGGGGCCGGTGACCACCAGGTCGCCGAGCGCCGAGAAGAACCCGTAGCCGTCGTTGTCCGCGAGCCTCGCCTTGGCCTCGAGGCCGAGCGCGGCCGCGCGGGCGAGGCTGTCGGGCGCGAGGATCGCGCCGGCGTTGTCCTCGCTGCCGTCGATGCCGTCGGTGTCGCACGCGAGCGCCCACGTGTCGTCGAGGCCCGCGAGGTCCACGGCGAGCGAGAGCAGGAACTCGCTGCAGCGGCCGCCGCGGCCGCGCCCGCGCAGCGTGACGGTCGTCTCGCCGCCCGAGATGAGCGCCGCCGGAGGGCGTGCGGGCGCGCCGTACCGGCGCACCTCGCGCGCCAGGGCGCCGTACACCTTGGCGACCTCGGAGGCCTCGCCCGTGACGCTGTCGCCCAGCACGAGAGGGCTGATGCCGCGCTCGCGGAAGAAAGCCGCGGCCGCCTCCAGGCTCGCGTGGGCCGTGGCGATCACGCGGCTTTCCGCGCGCGCGAGGGCCGGATCGCCCGGCTTGGGCGTCTCGGGCGTCTCGCCGCGCGCGCCGCGCTCGAGGTGGGCGGCGACCGCGGGCGGCGGCTCCACGCCGTAGCGCGCGAGGATCGCGACCGCGTCGCCGAACGTGGTCGGGTCCGCCACGCACGGGCCCGAGGCGATGTGCGTGGGGTCGTCCCCCGTCACGTCGGAGATCACGAGGGCGAGCACGCGCGCGCGCGTGGCCGCGGCGAGGCGTCCGCCCTGGATCGCGGAGAGGTGCTTGCGCACCGTGTTCATGTCCTGGATCGGCGCGCCGCTCGCCAGCAGCGCGCGCGTGACCGCCTTGAGCTGCGCCATCGGCACGCCGGCGACGGGCAGCGCGAGGAGCGACGATCCGCCGCCGGAAACGAGCGCGAGGAGCAGGTCGTCCTCGCCCAGCGAGCGCGCGGCGGCGAGAATCTCGCGCGCGGCCGCTTCCCCCTGCTCGTCGGGCACGGGATGCCCGGCCTCCACGACGCGGATGCGCCGCGTGGGAAGGCCGTGCCCGTAGCGCGTGATCACGATCCCTTCGAGCGGCGCGCCGGCCGGCCAGTGCGATTCCACCGCGAGCGCCATCGAGGCGGCCGCCTTTCCCGCGCCCACCACGACCGTGCGCCCGCGCGGGGGCTTCGGCAATTCGGCGGGCACGATGCGCAGCGGATCGGCCGCGGCGATCGCGGCGTGGAAGCTTCCCAGCAGCAGCTCGCGCGGCGCCATGTCAGCCGGACGCGGCCTCGCGCGGCGGCGCGGGCGCGAGCACCGGCCGCAGGAAGCGCCCGGTGAAGCTCTCCTTCGCCTGCGCCACCTGCTCGGGCGTTCCCTGCGCGATGACGCGCCCGCCGCCGGCGCCGCCCTCGGGGCCCAGGTCGATCACCCAGTCGGCGGTCTTGATCACGTCGAGGTTGTGCTCGATCACCACGACCGTGTTGCCGTGGTCGCGCAGGCGGTGCAGGACCTTCAGCAGCAGGTCGATGTCGTGGAAGTGCAGCCCCGTGGTCGGCTCGTCGAGGATGAAGAGCGTGCGCCCGGTGTCGCGCTTGGAGAGCTCGAGCGAGAGCTTCACGCGCTGCGCCTCGCCGCCCGAGAGCGTGGTCGCGCTCTGGCCGAGGCGGATGTAGCCCAGTCCCACCTCGAGCAACGTGGCGAGCTTCCTCGCGATCGCCGGCACCGAGGCGAAGAACTCGTGCGCCTGCTCGACCGTCATGTCGAGGACCTCGTTGATCGGCTTGCCCTTGTAGAGGATCTCGAGCGTCTCGCGGTTGTAGCGCTTGCCGTGGCACACGTCGCAGGGTACGTAGATGTCCGGCAGGAAGTGCATCTCGACTTTCACCAGCCCGTCGCCCTGGCACGCCTCGCAGCGCCCGCCCTTCACGTTGAACGAGAAGCGCCCCGGCCCGTAGCCGCGCGCGCGCGACTCGGGCACGCCGGCGAAGAGGTCGCGGATCGGCGTGAAGAGCCCCGTGTACGTCGCGGGGTTGGAGCGCGGCGTGCGGCCGATGGGACTCTGGTCGACGCTGATCACCTTGTCGAAGTGCTCGAGGCCCTCGATCTCGCCGTAGGGCGCCGGC
>DASUXK010000333.1:0-5081 GCA_036377935.1 Usitatibacter sp. | reverse complement strand
GAGGAATCCCAAGACCGGAGAGGAGATCCCCATCACGGCGCGGCGCGTGGTTACCTTCCATGCAAGCCAGAAGCTGAAGAGCCTGGTGGAGAAGTCCTTCAATGGCCACGGAGAACCTGGCGACGACTGACCTGCCCGCCATTCCCGCGAAACGGTATTTCACGATCGGGGAAGTGAGCGAGCTCTGCGGCGTCAAGCCCCACGTGCTGCGGTATTGGGAGCAGGAATTCACGCAGCTGAAGCCCTTGAAGCGCCGCGGCAACCGGCGTTACTACCAGCATCACGAAGTGCTGCTCATCCGCAGGATCCGCGAGCTGCTCTACGAGCACGGCTTCACCATCAACGGCGCGCGCAACCGGCTCGAGGAGCCCACGCACGCGGCGCACGCGGCCGGCACGCGCACCATGACGGTCCCGCAGCCCATCTCGCCCGGCAACATCCGCAAGGAGCTCAAGAGCATCCTCAAGATGCTCGAGCGCTGAGATTCCCCGAAGTCGTCATTCCCGCGTAGGCGGGAATCCATTCAGCGGTTATAATTTCAGGCTCGGTCGGGGCGTAGCGCAGCCTGGTAGCGCACCTGCATGGGGTGCAGGGGGTCGAAGGTTCGAATCCTTTCGCCCCGACCAATTCCCTCCTTCATCGAGTCCCTCGGCGCGCGGCGCGCAGGTTGTCTCGTGCGCGCATCTGCGGCACAGTGGCGGCTCCCGACGCGCTGCACCGGCCGTCCCGGCCTCGCCCCCGCGGACGCGTCACACAAGGAGGAGGCCGTTTCCATGAAGGTGAAGGGAAGCTCGATCGCGCTCTGGTTCGCTGCGATCGTGACGGCGATCGCGGCGCCGGTGGCGCGCGCGGAAGTCGACACGGTCCACATCGCGCAGCAGTTCGGCATCACGTACCTGCCGCTCATGTACATGGAGAACCAGCACCTGCTCGAGAAGCACGCGAAGGCGCAGGGCCTGGGCGACGTGAAGGTGGAATGGGTCCGCTTCGGCTCGGGCACGGGCATGAACGACGCGCTCATCTCCGGGCACCTCGACTTCGCCTCCGGCGGCCTGGGGCCCTTCATCACGCTGTGGGCCAAGACGCGCGGCAGACTCGAAGTGAAGGGCGTGTGCGCGATGAACAACATGCCGCTCTACCTCAACACGCGCAACCCGGACGTGAAGACGGTCCGCGACTTCACGTCGAACGACAAGATCGCGCTGCCCGCGGTGAAGGTCTCGTTCCAGGCGGTCAACCTGCAGATGGCGGCGGCCAAGGCGTTCGGCGAGAAGAACTACAACAAGCTCGACGGGCTCACCGTCTCGATGAAGCACCCGGACGGCATGGCGGCGCTCCTCTCGGGCAACGAGGTGACGGCGCATTTCACCGCGCCGCCGTTCCAGTACCAGGAGCTCGAGCACAAGGGCATCCACAAGGTGCTCGACACCTACTCCATCGTCGGCGGGCCGCACACCTTCACGGTGATCTGGGCGTCGGGCAAGTTCCGCGACAAGAACCCCGGCATCTACAAGGCGTTCCTCGCGGCTTTCGAGGAAGCGATCGGCGAGATCAACAAGGACAAGCAGGCGGCCGCGGACAACTACATCAAGTGGCAGAAGTACAAGGGGCCGCGCGACCTCGTGGTGAAGGTCCTCGAGGACCCGCTGGTGACGTTCACCACGACGCCGAACAAGGTCACGACCTACGCGGATTTCATGCACGAGATCGGCGCGGTCAAGGTGAAGCCCGCCTCGTGGAAGGACATGTTCTTCCCCGAGATCCACTCGCTCCCGGGCAGCTGACGCACCCCGAGGGGAAAGGGCCGCGCGAGGCGGCCGTTTCCCCTCGAATCCCGATAGAATGAAGGGCTGCGCGGCCCTCGCGGCTGCGATGCAGCGCGCCCTCGCCCCGCCAAGGGCATCCCCATCGCAGGCGCGCCGGATCCGACAATTCCGCCGCCGCGCGCGGCGCCGCACCGAACGAATGGCCGAGCCCTCCCCGAATTCGCAACCCGCCGGGCGCTACGACCTTCCCGCCGACCTCTGGGGGGACGAGCCGTTCCGTCGCCTCGTGGAGACCGTGCGCGACTACGCGATCTTCCTGCTCGACGCGCGCGGCCGCATCCTCACCTGGAACGCGGGGGCCGAACGGCTCAAGGGCTGGACGGCCGCCGAGGCGATCGGCAAGGATTTCTCGATGTTCTATCCGCCCGACGCGATCGAGCGGCGGTGGCCCGAGTACGAGCTGGAGACGGCCGCGCAGCTCGGCCGATTCGAGGACGAGGGCTGGCGCGTGCGCAAGGACGGGACGCGCCTCTGGGCGAACGTCGTGATCACCGCGATCCGCAGCGACGACGGCCGGCTCGCCGGATACGCGAAGGTGACGCGGGACCTCTCCGAGCGGCGCCAGAACGAGGAGCGCCTGCGCGAGAGCGAGGAGCGCTTCCGGCTGCTCGTCGAGAACGTCCAGGACTACGCCATCTTCATGCTCGACCCGCAGGGGCGGGTGGTGAGCTGGAACCAGGGCGCGCGGCGCATCAAGGGCTACGAGGCCTCGGAGATCATCGGCAAGCACTTCTCGGTGTTCTACACCCAGGAGGCCGTCGGTCGCCAGTGGCCGTCCACCGAGCTGAAGGAGGCCGAGCGCGCGGGCCACTTCGAGGACGAAGGCTGGCGCCTGCGCAAGGACGGCTCGCGCTTCTGGGCGAACGTCGTGATCACCGCGCTGCGCGACCGGGACGGGACGCTGCGCGGCTTCTCCAAGATCACCCGCGACCTCTCGGAGCGCCGCGAGCAGGAGGAGCGCGTGCGGGAGAGCGAGGAGCGTTTCCGGCTCCTCCTCGAAGGCATCGAGGACTATGCCATCTTCATGCTCGATCCCGTCGGCCGCGTCACGAGCTGGAACACCGGCGCGCAGCGCATGACGGGCTACTCGCAGGAGGACATCGTCGGCCAGTCGTTCGAGCGCTTCTACCCCGCCGACGACGTCGCCGCCGGCAGGCCCGCCGACGACCTTCGCCAGGCGAAGCTCACCCGCCACTCGGAGGATCTCGGCTGGCGCCTGCGCAAGGATGGCGAGCGCTTCTGGGCCGAGACCGTGCTCAGCGCGCTGCACGACGACGACGGGCGGCTGCGCGGCTTCGCGCAGGTCACGCGCGACATGACCGAGCGCAAGCGCATGGAGAGCCTCGAGCAGCAGGGGCGCCGCCTCACCGAGTTCCTCGCCATGCTCGCCCACGAGCTGCGCAACCCGCTCGCGCCCATCCGCAACGCGGTCACCATCATGGGCGCGCACGGCGAGCTGCCGCCGCAGGTCGCCTGGTCGCGCGACGTGATCGAGCGCCAGGCCACGCAGCTCGCGCGCCTCGTCGACGACCTGCTCGACGTGAGCCGCATCACGCGCGGCAAGCTGCGGATGAAGGGCGAAGCGATGGACCTCAACGTCGCCGTGCACCGCGCCCTCGAGGCAAGCCGCCCGCTCATCGACGCGCGCCGCCAGGCGCTCGAGCTGCGGCTCGCGGCGAGGCCCCTGCCGGTCCACGGCGACATGACGCGCCTCACGCAGGTCGTCGTGAACCTCCTCAACAACGCGGCCAAGTACACGCCGGAAGGCGGCCGCATCGAGGTGGAGAGCGCCCAGGAGCGCGACGAGTGCGTGGTCCGCGTGCGCGACAACGGCATGGGAATCCCGCCGTACCTGCTCGATCGGGTGTTCGACCTCTTCGCGCAGGGCGAGCGCACGCTCGACCGCTCCGAGGGAGGCCTGGGCATCGGCCTCACGCTCGCGCGGCGCATCGTGGCGCTGCACGGCGGCAGCATCGCCGCGCGCAGCGAGGGGGCCGGCCGCGGCGCGGAGTTCGAGGTGCGGTTGCCGCGCCTGGAGGTGAAGCTGGCGTCGCCGTCCGAGGTCCCGGGGGGCGAGACCCGCGCGGCCGGCAACCGGCGCTCGATCCTCGTCGTCGACGACAACGAGGATGCGGCGAACAGCCTCGCGATGCTGCTGCAGATGACGGGCCACGAAGTGTCCATCGCGCACGACGGCGAGGCCGCGCTGCAGCGCATCGCCGCGGCTCCCCCCGACATCGTGCTGCTCGACATCGGGCTTCCCGGCATGAGCGGCTACGAAGTGGCCGAGCGCATCCGCGCGATGCCGCACCTGTCGGGCATGCGCGTCTACGCGCTCACCGGCTACGGGCAGGAGGAGGACCGCCGCCGCTCGGCGCAGGCGGGCTTCGCCGGCCATCTCGTGAAGCCGGTGATTCCCGCCGAGCTCTTCGCGCTGATCGAGTCGTCGGCGACGGCGGCCTGAGGCGCCGCCGCATGCCGCGCCGCGCGCTGGACAAGACGCCTGCGTTCGCCGAGAATCGCCGCATCCGGTCGGGAGAGCGCGCCCGTGTGGCGCCGCCGAAGGGGTAGCACCCGCAAACTCTCAGGCAAAAGGACCGATCGGAGCCGGGGACGCATTCCCCGGACTCTGGAGAGCGGCGGCGGCCTTCGGCGACGAAAGGCGCGCGCCCACCGAAGGGGCGAGCGCCGGCACGAGGGCGGCGTAATCTCTCAGGTACCGAGGACAGAGGGGTCAGGGAGCGAAGGCTCGCCTGGCCCTTTTTCTTTTTCGTTCCGGGAGGCGCAAGCGCAGTGAGGAAGACGCCGCTCAACGCAGTGCATCGGGAAGCCGGCGCCCGCATGGTCGATTTCGGCGGCTGGGAGATGCCGCTGCACTACGGCTCGCAGCTCGAGGAGCACCATGCCGTGCGCCGCGACGCGGGCCTCTTCGACGTCTCGCACATGCGCGTGGCCGATGTCGCCGGCGCCGAGGCGCGCGCGTTCCTGCGCCGGGCCCTCGCGAACGACGTGGCGCGGCTCGCGGCGCCGGGCAAGGCGCTCTACTCGTGCATGCTGGCGCAGGACGGCGGCGTGCTGGACGACCTCATCGTCTATCACTTCCGCGAGGACTTCTTCCGGACGGTGCTGAATGCCGCGAGGGCCGACGACGACCTCGCATGGCTCGAATCGCTGCGCGCACGCTGGAATTCCGGCGTGCGGATCGTCCCGCGCGAAGACCTCGCGCTGCTCGCGCTCCAGGGGCCGCGGGCCCGC
>DASUXK010000332.1:0-3152 GCA_036377935.1 Usitatibacter sp. | reverse complement strand
GCGCCTGCTCGAAGCCGGCGTTGGCGAGGGGAAACGCGACAGGACCCCGCGGCGCCGGCGCCGCGCACGCAGCGAGCACGATCGCGGCGAACCCGAGCGCAACCGTTTTCATGCGCGTCCCTCCGTCTCCAGGCGCGCGGCGACGTAGCGGCCCACGCCCTCCTCCACGCCGAGGAAGGGCGCCGTGTAGCCGGCCTCGCGCAGCGCGGAAATGTCCGCCTGCGTGTAGCTCTGGTACTTGCCCACGAGCTGCGGCGGGAACGCGATGTACTCGATGGTGCCGGCGGCGCGCAGCGCGTCGAGCGTGAGCGGCCTCTCGCCCGCGGCCGCGCGCGCCGCGTTCACCGTGGCGCGCGCCACCTCGTTGAAGGTCTCGCCGCGGCCCGTGCCGACGTTGAAGACGCCCGAGCGCCGGCCGTCGTCCAGGAAATGCAGGTTCACCTTCACCACGTCCTCCACGGAAACGAAGTCGCGCACCTGCTCGCCCGGGCCGTAGCCGGCGCTGCCCTCGAAGAGCCGCACGCGCCCCTCGGCGCGATACTGGTTGAGGAAATGGAACGCGACCGAGGCCATGCGCCCCTTGTGGGCCTCGCGCGGCCCGTACACGTTGAAGTAGCGGAAGCCCGCCACCTGCGCCGTGGGCTTCTGCGCGAGGCGGCGCCGCACCACCTGGTCGAAGAGGAACTTCGAGTAGCCGTAGACGTTCAACGGGCGCTCGTTCTCGCGCGCCTCGCGGAAGTCGCTCCCCGCGCCGTACACCGAGGCCGAGGAGGCGTAGATGAAGGGCACGCGCCGCTCCTGGCACCACTCGAGGAGCGCCAGCGAGTAGCGGTAGTTGTTCTCCATCATGTAGCGCCCGTCGGTCTCCATGGTGTCGGAGCACGCGCCCTGGTGCAGCACCGCGGACACCTTCGCGTCGAAGCGGCCGTCGGCGACGCGCTCGGCGAAGTCGCGCTTGTCGAGGTAGTCCGCGATCTCGCAGTCGGCGAGGTTCAGGCACTTGTCGGCGCGCTGCAGGTTGTCGACGGCGATGATGTCGCGCTCGCCGCGCGCGTTGAGCGCCTTCACCAGGTTCGACCCGATGAATCCCGCGGCGCCGGTGACGATGACGGCCATGTGCTTCCTTCCTCTCAGGCGTGGTCGGCGAGGCTCGCGAGGAGCTCGTCGCGTTGGACCACGGCGGTTCCGAGCTTGCCGACGACGATCCCGGCGGCATGATTGGCGACGCGCATCGCGGCGGCCAAGTCCGCGCCGGCGGCGACCATGAGCGCGAGCACGCCGATCACGGTGTCGCCGGCGCCGCTCACGTCGTAGACCTCGCGCGCCTGCGTGGGCTCGTGGCGGCTGCCGCGCGCCGTGAAGAGCGTCATGCCCTCCTCGCTGCGCGTGACGATGAGCGCCTCCAGGTCCAGCTCGGCGCGCAGCTTGCGCGCGCGGCGCTCGAGGTCGGCCTCGTCGCTCCAGCGGCCCGCCACCTCGCGGAACTCGGCACGGTTGGGCGTGAGCAGCGTCGCGCCGCGGTAGCGCGCGTAGTCCCAGCCCTTCGGATCGACGAGGACGGGCTTTCCACGCCGGCGCGCCGCCGCGATCATCTCCTGCACGCGCTCGAGCCCGCCCTTGCCGTAGTCGGAGAGCACGACCGCGTCGGCCCCGTCCACGAGCCGCTCGTACTCGTCGAGCTTCGCGGCGAGCGCGCGCGGGCTCGGGGCGCGCTCGAAATCGATGCGCAGGAGCTGCTGCTGCTGGCCGATCACGCGCAGCTTCACCGTGGTCGAAAGATCGGGGTCGCGGTGCAGCGAGCTCTTCACGTGCTCGGCGGCGAGCAGCTTCTCGAGCGAGGCCGCCGCCTCGTCGCCGCCCGCCACGGCCAGCAGCGTGGCCTCGCCCCCGAGCGCCGTGATGTTGCGCGCCACGTTCGCCGCGCCGCCCGGCCGCTCCTCGGTGCGCTTCACGTGCACCACCGGCACCGGCGCCTCCGGCGAGATGCGGCTCACGTCGCCGAACCAGTAGCGGTCGAGCATCACGTCGCCGGCGACGAGGACGCGGGCGCGCGAGAAGTCCGGCAGCGGCACGGCGCTCATCCGCGCGCGAGCCGCCCGATGGCGTGGTATTCGAGGCCGTGCGCACGCATCACCGCGGGCTCGTAGAGGTTGCGCCCGTCGAAGACGACCGGGTGCTTGAGCTCGCGCTTGAGCTCGTCGAAGTCGGGGCTGCGGAACGCCTTCCACTCGGTCATGATCACCAGCGCGTCGGCGCCCTGGACCGCTTCCATGGCCGTCGCGGCGAAGCTCACCGCGTGCACCCCGCCGTAGATCTTGCGTGCCTCGCCCATGGCGACCGGGTCGTACGCGCAGACCGTCGCGCCGCGGCGCATGAGCGCATCGAGCACGACGCGGCTCGGCGCTTCCCGCATGTCGTCGGTGTTCGGCTTGAACGCGAGGCCCCACACGGCGAAGCGCTTGCCGGCGAGCCCGTCGCCGAAGCGATGCACGATCTTCTCGGCGAGCACGCCCTTCTGGCGCTCGTTCGCCTCCTGCACCGCGCGCACCACCTTGAGGTCCACGCCGCACTCCTCGCCGGTGCGCAGGAGCGCGCTCACGTCCTTGGGGAAGCACGAGCCGCCGAAGCCCGCGCCCGGATAGAGGAAGTGGTATCCGATGCGCGGGTCGGAGCCGATGCCGATGCGCACGTGCTCGATGTCCGCGCCCAGCTTCTCGGCGAGGAGCGCCAGCTCGTTCATGAACGAGATGCGCGTGGCGAGCATCGCGTTGGCGGCGTACTTGGTGAGCTCCGCCGAGCGGATGTCCATCACCTGCAGCCGCTCGTGGTTGCGCTGGAAGGGGGCGTAGAGCTCGCGCATCGCGGCGATCGCCTCGGGATCCTCGGCGCCGATCACGATGCGGTCCGGGCGCATGAAATCCTCGACCGCGGCGCCTTCCTTGAGGAACTCGGGGTTCGACACCATGGAGAACGCGTGCTTCGCCCCGCGCGCGGCGAGCGTGCGCGCGACCTCTTCGCGCACCCTGTCGGCGGTGCCCACGGGCACCGTGGACTTGTCCACGATCACGCGCGAGCCGTCCATGTGCGTGGCGATGTTGCGCGCCGCCGCGAGCACGTACTGCAGGTCGGCCGAGCCGTCCTCGCCCGGCGGC
>DASUXK010000331.1:0-2036 GCA_036377935.1 Usitatibacter sp. | reverse complement strand
CCGCTCGCCGCCGTAGAGCTCCTTCTCCTCGCCGTCGTACTCGAGCACCGCGCCCCATCCGCCGGGGCCGGGGTTGCCCTTGCAGGCGCCGTCCGTATAGATGTTGATGGCCTTGCCGCGCGGCTCTCCGGCGCCATCCGGTGCGTGCGTCAATTTACTTCACGATCCGCAGGTGGCCCGCGGGCTTCGACGCCGCGATCACGTCGTCCGCGCGCGTGGGGCCCGCTCCCTGGCGCTTCGCCGCGGCGGCGACCGCCTTCTCGCGCGCGCCTTTCTCCTGCCACGCCGGCGTGATGAGGCGCATGCCGCGCACGCGCTTGATCGCCTGCAGCATGTACACCGCGCCCCCCACGGCCCACCAGCGGTCGCCCGCCGGCTCCATGAACGCGAAGCGCCGGCGCATGCGGTCGCTGTCGATCGGCGGCGCGTAGGCCGCGAGCCTTCCCGCGGAGACGTCGAAGCCGAGGAGCGCGAGCCAGTCCTTCACGCGCAGCAGGGAGACGAAATGGCCGTTCCAGGGAAACTCGTTGCGCGACGGGCCCACGGAGCTTCGCAGGCCCCACAGGCTCCAGGGATTGAAGCCCAGGATCACGAGGCGCCCCTCGGGCATCATCACGCGGTCGACCTCGCGCAGGATCGCGTGCGGCTGCTCGGCGAACTCGAGCGCGTGCGGCAGCAGCACCAGGTCGATCGACTGCGTGGCGAACGGCAGCTCGTGGCAGCTCGCGTAGACGTCGGGATGGTCCGAACAGGCCACGCGCAGGCGATGCGCGATCCGGCTCTCGCGCAGGAGGTCGAAGCGGGGAAGGCCGAGCTGCAGGGCGTGGAAGCCGAAGATGTCCGGCGTCACGTCGTCGAGGTACGCGCGCTCCTTGTCGAGCAGGTACTGCCCGAGCGGCGTCTCGAACCAATCCTGCAGCGCGTTGGTCGGCATGGGGCAATTCTAATAGACTCGGGGGTCATGGTGAGAATTCACGCGGTGCCCGCATTCCAGGACAACTACCTGTGGGTGCTCGAGGATGGCGAGCGCGCGGCGGTGGTCGACCCGGGGGACGCGGCCCCGGTGCAGCGCTTCCTCGACGAGCGCAAGCTCGCGCTCGCGGCGATCCTCGTCACCCACCACCACGGCGACCATGTCGGCGGCGTGGCGGCGCTCGCGGCGCGCTGGAAATGCCCGGTGTTCGGGCCGGCGCACGACGGCGTCGCGGGCCTCACGAAGTCGCTTTCCGAGGGCGACCGCATCGTGGTGCCCGGGCTCGACTACGCGCTTGCCGTGCTCGATGTCCCCGGGCACACCGCGGGGCACATCGCCTACGTGCACGAAGGCGGCGAGCCCGCGGTCTTCTGCGGCGATACGCTCTTCGCGTGCGGCTGCGGCCGGCTCTTCGAGGGCACGCCCGCGCAGATGGCCTCCTCGCTCGCGAAGCTGGCCGCGCTGCCCGCGCCCACGCGCGTGTACTGCGCGCACGAGTACACGCTCTCGAACATCCGCTTCGCCGAGGCGGTCGAGCCGGGCAACCGCGAGCTCGCCGCGAGGAAGCGCCGCGACACCGAGACGCGCGAGCGCGGCGCGCCGACAGTGCCCTCCACCATCGGCGAGGAGCGCGCGACGAACCCGTTCCTGCGCTGCGCCGATCCCGAGGTGGTCGCCTCCGCGGAGCGCCACGCCGGGCGCCGCCTGGCCGGCCCGGTCGACGTGTTCGCCGCGATCCGCGCGTGGAAGGACGACTTCTGAAGCCCGTGCGCGCCGATTTCGAGATCCGGTCCGCGACGCGCGCCGACGTCCCGGAGCTGCTGCGCCTCATCCGCGAGCTTGCCGTCTACGAGAAGCTCGAGCACATGGCGGTCGGCACCGAGGCGATGCTCGCCGAGGCGCTCTTCGGCGCGCGCCCCGCGGCCGAGGCGATGATCGCGCAAGCCGGCGGCCGCGCGGTCGGCTTCGCGCTCTTCTTCACCACGTTCTCGACGTTCCTCTGCAGGCCGGGCCTCTACCTCGAGGACCTCTTCGTCGAGACCGCCCACCGCGGCGCGGGCAT
>DASUXK010000330.1:0-4980 GCA_036377935.1 Usitatibacter sp. | reverse complement strand
ACGGCGCTCGCTACTCGCTGCCACTCGGTCTGCGGCGGCTCGCGTGTGAGGATCGCGAACGGCGCGACGGAATTGGGCTCGGCCGGCACGATCCGCAGCGACTCCACCGGCAATCGCGCGCCGAGATCGAAGACGAACTCGCCCGGCTTCTCGCCCGCCCTCCCCGCGACGGTCAGCGTCTCGCGCGGCGCGCGCCGCACCTCGCTCACGAGCTCCGCGCGCACCGAGCGCAGCCGGAAATCCGAGGCCCCGCTCCACGTCATGCGGTAGTACTTCGCCTTCGTCGCCGAGGCGAGCGCCACGCGCGGCTGCTCGAGCACCCGTCCGCCCTGCGAGAGCCGCACCACGGAAGCGCCGCCCACGCGCCGCCATCCCTGCAGGTCGTCGCTCGCTTCGACGGAAACGCGCACGACCTCGGTGCCCGGCGCCGCATTCCAGTCGACCACGAACGCCGCGAGCCGGTCCTCGACCTGGCTCGAATCGATCAGGTACGCCGTGGGCATCGCGGACTTCCTCGTTGCAGCGCCCTTCCCGCGCACCTCCACCAACGTGCCGTCGCTCATGCGGATCGTCACCTCGGTGCCCTTGGCGCCGGGCGCCGGAGCGAGGCGAATCACCGGGAAAATCGGTAGCGCGACCACCCGCGGCGCCTCCCGCACCGCATCGGGATCGCCCGCCAGCGCGATCGGCACCGGCTGCCCATGGGCGTTGAACACACGCACGTCCGAGAAATCGCGCCGGGTGTCCCGATACGCGGCGAACGGAAGCGTGAAGCGCTGCAGGGCATCGCCGTTCGCGGGCGTCACCGGCGCCGAGGCGGAGAAATCCGAGGGGTCCTGGGCGAACGCGCCACACGCAGCGCACGCCGCCATCAACGCAACGAGTCTCATGACCGCACCTCCGCCTGCCGCGGCGGCACCGGCGCGAACCAGCCCACCACCAGCATCAGCACGCCGACCCCGATGAACGACACGATGCGCTCGATGCCGCCCACGTGCGAGAGGTCGATCAGGAAGAGCTTCACGACGATCACGCCGAGGAGCGACGCGCCGAGCATCCACACGCCGCGCCGCGCCAGGCGCGTGGCCGCGACCATCAGCGCGAGGGCGAGGATCGTCCAGAAGATCGAGAGCGCCGCCTGCACGATCACCGAGCGCATCATCGGCTCGAAGCGGTACGGCACGGACGCCCAATGGTGGATGCTCCTGAGCAGCACGCCGTTCAGCCACAGGAACGCGAGGCCCGCCGCCACCCAGCCGCTCTGCCTCGACGCGAGGCCCGACGGGAACTCCTTCGGATGGCGCCGCGCACCGAGCCATGCCCACGCGAACGCGAACGCCGCGAGCACGTGGCCGAGATCGAGCGCGTTGAGGATCGGGAGGTACGGGAGCGGGTCGCTGCGGCCGTCGTGCGTCCAGTTGGCGAAGACCACCCACAGGGCAAGCGCCACCACGAGCGGCGCGAGCGCCCCTACGCGATATGCGCGCGATTCGATCGCCACCGGCCAACGGCCGTCCATCTTCCCGCTCGCGATGGCGATCACCAGCAGCGCCGGCACGACCATTACCGCCGCCACCGACCACGCGGTGCCTCGCGAGGTGTACTCCACCGCGAGCCAGTGGAGCTCCAGCACGCCGAGGGCCGCCACGATGAGCGCGGTGCCGGTATGGAGGACGCTCGCGAATCCGGCGGGCGCTTCGGGCGCGTTGCGACGCAGCACCCACACCTGCACGGCGATCGCGAAGATCCACGCGAGCCAGCCGTCGCTCGCGAAGGGATGGGGCAGCGAGACGGCCGCGCTGCCGAGGCCCAGCGCCAACGCCGGCATGAGCGCCAGCGCGGGCCACGCGGCGAGCGTCCACTTCAGGCGCAGGGACATGAGGGACGACGCGAGCGCGGTGCCGGCGAAGAGCGCCACGTGCGCGGCGAAGCGGTATTGATGCGCCGTGAACGCATCGATCTCCCGCAGCGCCGCGAAGAGCCACCAGCCCACGCCCCACACGAACGCGATCGCGGAGAGCTGTGCTTCCGCCGTCGTCACGCGCTCCCGGTTGCGCTCGAGGAGGCGCGAGGTCCACATCGCCGCCGCGGCGAGCAGCACGCCACCCACGAACGGCGCATCGACGATCGGCGTCACGGCGTAGAGTCGCGGCAGGGCCCAGAGGTACGCGATCGCCGCGCCCACTTCGAGCAGCAGGCCGAAGGCGCGCGCGAGGGGCCGCTGCTGCCGGATGCCGTACCACACGATCGCCGCGCCCTCGAGCGCCCATGCGGCCGACGTCCAGCGTGCGTCGAGCGCGAGCGGAATGGCGAGCGTGGCGAACACCACGCCCAGCGCCAGGTACGCCTCGACCAGCAACCGATAACCCTCGCGTCCCCGGCGCAGGACCGCCGCGAGCACGAGGTAGAACGCCGAAGCCGCCACGCACGACCACGCAAGCCCGAACTCCATCCCGCGGGTGAGCGCCGCCTGCAGCCCGAACGCGGCGAGCGGCGTGCCGAACACGAGCGTGGCATCGACATAGTGTTTGAGTCGGGGAGCCTCTCGCCTCGCAAACAGTATCCCCACCACCACATACAACACGAAGAACGCCGCCAGGAACGGCTCCGTCGTATCGAAGAACTCCGGCTGATAGAACCGCATCCCCCACGCGAGGCCGATGAAGAACGTGAAGAGGAAGCCCATCACGTTCAGCCCGCGCCACGCCTTGAAGAGCGCGATGGCGAGGATGCCGAGGTTCAGCAGCAGGTAGTACGAGAAGAGCGCCACGTGGCTGCCCGCGCCGGTGGAGGCGAGGATCGGCGCGAGGAAGCCGCCGCCCGCCCCGAACGCGGCGAGGATCGGCGAATCCTGCGCGATGGCGATGAACGCGGAGAGCACGACGATCGCGACGAGCAGGAAGAACGCGAGCTCCGCCGGGATCAGGTGATAGAGCCTGAGCGCACCGAACGTGGTGAGGTAGAGCACGCCCACGCCCGCTCCTTGCAACGCGAGGGCGTAATCGGCGCGCCTTTCGCGCAGGCGCCATCCGCCCACGAGCAGCGCGATGCCCGCCGCGGCGACGGCGCCCACGCGCGCCTCCACGGGAAACAGGTTGCGATCGGCGGCGTACTTCAACAGGAACGCGAGCCCGAAGAAGAGGATCAGCAGGCCGATCCGCGCGATGGCATTGCCGCCGGTGAACCACGCGACGATCGGATTCGGCGCGACCGGCGTGGGCGGCTGGATCTCGAGCACGGGCGGCTCTTGCGGCGGCTCCTCGGCGGGCGATGGCTCGGGCGGCGCGTTGGACGGCTGCGCTGGCTCCGCGGTGGCCATCGGCTCGAGCTCGAACGCGCGCTGCCGCTCGGGCTCGGCAACGCTATCGACCGCCGGCGTTTCGTCCTTTGATAATTGTGGTCTGTCCCCGGTTTTCTCGAGGCGGTCGAGGCGGGCCTCGATGCGGGCGAGGCGCTCCTCGAGGCTCGAAGGCGGCTGGCCCATCGCCATCGGGGTGCGAGGTTTTCGATTGGCCGCGATGATCAGGCCGACGAGCCACCCGACGAAGCCGAGCACGAAGGCGCCGAAGCCGTGCCAGAGAACCCAGCCGATGATGGCGCCCACGATCAGTCCGATCCACATGGTCGTCTCCCCTTCAGAGACGGTCGCCGCGCATCGCGGCCACCGTTGCCTGCAGCTCTTCCGGCGTCACGCGATCGGGGCTCACGCAGGGCGCGGCCTCGAGCGCGATCGGCGCGAAGAGCTTGTTGCGAAGCGGGTTGCGCATCGCCTTCCCGCCATGCACGCGCGAGAAGAAGCTGCCCCACAGCCCTTTCAACGCGAGCGGGATCACCGGCACCGGCGTGCGATCGACGATGCGCCGGATGCCGTTGCGGAACGGGTAGAGCTCGCCGTTATCGGTGATGCGCCCTTCGGGAAAGATCGCGACCAGCTCGCCCGCCTCGAGCGCCTTCGCGATCTCGTCGTACGCGTGCTCGAGAAGCCCGGGGTTCTCCTTCGCCGGCGCGATGGGAATCGCCTTGCCGGTGCGGAAGACGAACGAGAGCATGGGCGTGGCGAAGATGCGGTGGTCCATCACGAAGCGGATCGGCCGCGGGCTCGCCGCGAGGATCACCAGCGGATCGACGAAGCTCACGTGGTTGCACACGAGCACCGCCGGGCCCTCGTCGGGAATGTTCCCGAGCCCGCGCTTTTCCAGTCGGTAGACCGAGTGCACGAGGATCCAGCACAGGAATCGCATCAGGAACTCGGGCACGAGCGTGTAGATGTACGCGGCGACGAGCGCGTTGAGGAGCGCCAGCACGAGGAAGAGCTGCGGGATGGTGAGCCCGGCGGAGAGGAGCGCCATCGCCATCAGCGCCGCGACGATCATGAAGAGCGCGTTGAGGATGTTGTTCGCGGCGATGATGCGCGCGCGATGGCTCGGCTGCGCCTGCGCCTGGATGAGCGCGTAGAGCGGCACGGAGTAGAAGCCGGCGAAGAGCGCGAGGAGGAAAAGGTCCGCCATTACGCGCCAGCTCGCGGCTTCTCGGATGAACACGCCGACGCTCGCCTCGCCCCCGCCGTGCATGCCGCGGCTCGCGAGCCACAGGTCCACCGTGAACACCGTCATGCCGATCGAGCCGAAGGGCACGAGCCCGATCTCCACCTTGCGCCCCGAGAGCCGCTCGCACGCGAGCGATCCCAGCCCGATCCCCAGCGAGAAGACGGTGAGCAGCAGCGTCACCACGTTCTCGTCCCCGCCCAGCACCTCGCGTGCGAACGGCGCGAACGACGTGAGCACGATCGATCCGAAGAACCACAGCCACGAGATGCCGAGCAGCGCGTTGAACACCGCCCGCTGCCTCGCCGCGAGTCTCAGGTTGCGCCAAGTGACCGCAAATGGATTCCAGTCGATCGCGAGCTTCGGATCCTCGGAAGGCGACGGCGGAATGAGTCGCGCCACGACGCGGCCAACAACGGCGACCGCGATGCAGGCG
>DASUXK010000329.1:0-7995 GCA_036377935.1 Usitatibacter sp. | reverse complement strand
GAGGCGAAAAACTAGGCATTTTACCGGCAGCGCCCGGCACCCCCGGGATTCCGCTATGATCCGAGCCCGTCGCCCCGGTAGCTCAGTGGATAGAGCAGCCCCCTCCTAAGGGGCAGGTCGGACGTTCGATTCGTCTTCGGGGCGCCAACCGACAACCATGACGCCATACACACCCCTTCCCTCGCCCGCCCGCCGATTCGCGCTCGTGATCGCGCTCGCGGCGATCCTCGCCCTCGCCTGGTTCGGCCCGCTCGACCGGATATCGCAGGAATACGTCGACAAGGGATTGCAGCGCGCGATGGTCACCTTCGCCGCCGCACGCACCGCGAACGCGGTCATCTCGGTGGTGCAGTCGACCACGCTCTCCGGCGTCGTGGTGAGCGCGAGCCCCGGGCAGGCGCTCGATCCGCTGAACGACGTGGTCGAGGATTTCTCGAACCTCATGCTCGCGGCTTGCGTGTCGCTCGGCGCGCAGAAGCTCCTCATCTCGATCGGCGCGCTGCACGCGATCTCGGCGCTGCTCACCGTCGCGCTCCTCGGGTGGATCGCGCTCGCCCTCCGGGGACGCGTCGCGCCCCCATGGCTCAACCGTGCGCTGGTCCTGCTGCTCTTCGTGCGCTTCGCCGTGCCCATCGCCGCGGTGGGCAGCGAGAGCGCCTTCCGCTTCGCGATGTCGGGCGAGTACCAGCAGGCGCAATCGCAGGTGGAGCTCGCGCTGCAGCCGCCGGCCGCAGCGCCCGCGGCGAGCGATCCGAACGCGAGCCTCTTCGATCGCGTCCGCGAATGGCTCGCGGCCAAGGGCGCGGACCTCAAGGACAAGGTCACCGCGATCAAGGCGCGCATGGAGGAAGGCATCCGCCACATGGTGACGCTCATGGCGATCTTCATCGTGCAGACCGCCGTGCTGCCGCTGCTCTTCCTGTGGCTTTCGTACCGGCTCTTCGGCGCGTCCCTGCGCTGGCCGGGAATCCTCGCCGCCCGCCGCGAATAGCGGCGTAGCGCTCAGCGGGTCAGCGCGAGCCTCGGCCGCTCGGAATCTTCGGGCGGCACGGGAGGGTGCAGCACGGGAACCGCCGAGGGCGCCTCCTCCGCGAGGTGGAACGCGCTCACCGCCTCCTCGAGGCGCTGCGCCTGCCCCGCCATCGATTGCGCGGCCGCCGCGGTCTCCTCGACCAGCGCGGCGTTGTGCTGCGTGACGTTCTCGATCTGCGCCACCGCCTTGCCCATCTCGCGGATGCCCGCGGATTGCTCGGACGATGCGCTGGAGATGTCGTTCACGACCGCGGCCACCTCGTTGATCGATTCCACGACGCGGTCGAGCGTCGTGCCCGCCTCGGAGACGCGGCGGCGCCCGTCGGCCACGCGCGAGGTCGATCCCTCGATGAGCGCGCGGATCTCGCGCGAGGAAGCGGCGCTGCGCTGCGCGAGCGCGCGCACCTCGCCCGCCACGACCGCGAAGCCGCGCCCCTCCTCGCCCGCGCGCGCCGCCTCCACCGCGGCGTTGAGCGCGAGGATGTTGGTCTGGAAGGCGATGCCGTCGATCACCTCGACGATGCTCGCCATGCGCGCCGAGGCCGCGTCGATCTCGTCCATCGTGCGCACCACCTCGTGCACCACCTCGCGCCCGCGCACCGCGACCTCGGTGGACGTGCGGGCGAGCTCGCGCGCCTTCAACGCGTGCTCGGTGTTGCGCTCCACGGTCGCCGTGAGCTCTTCCATGTTCGACGCCGTCTGCTGCAGCGAGGACGCTTCCTCCTCGGTGCGCGCGGAAAGCTCGCTCATTCCGGCCGCGATCTCGCGCGAGCTGCCGCGCACGCTGCCGGCCGCCTGCCGGATCGCGCCGATCAGCTTCGCGAGCGAGCCCTGCATGGTCTTCAGCGCCGCGAGCTGGCTCGTTCCATCCGAGCCCGCCGCGGCGATCGGCACCGCGAGGTCCCCCGCCGCGATCGAACGCACGATGCGCGTCGCGTATTCGGGCTCGCCGCCGAGCTGGCGCCAGATGGAGCGCACGATGAACCAGGAGGCGAGCACGATCGCGAGGAGCACGCCGAGCGAGGCGGCGATCATCACGTAGAGCACGCGCCCGATGTCCTCTTCCGTCGTGGCGAGGCTCGCCTCGAAGCCACGCGATGCGCGCTGCGACGCATCCTTCACGTCGTCGTTCAGCTTGCGGATCGCCGATTGCATGGCGGCGACCTTCGCCTTCGCGTCGCCCGGCTCGGCGCCGAGCATGATGCGCGCGACGGAAGCGGCCGGCCCGTAGTACGCGTCGAACTCCGCGCGCGCGCGCTGGCCGAAATCGGCCTCGCCCGGAAGCGCGCCGATGTCCGCGATGAGCCCGCGGATCGCCTGGGCGCGCGTCTCCGCGTCCTCGAGCTTGCGCTTCTCGCCCTCGGCGACCGCGGAATCGAGGTCCCCGGTGAGGCGCTGGATCTCGACGCCCAGCGACTTCACGCGATCCAGGCGCGGGTAGTCGGCCACGCGCACCTGCTCCACGACGTGGCGCGCATGCGTCGCGAATCCGAGGCTCGCCGCGATCCCCGCGCCGAACACCAGCACGGCGACGGCGGGCAGCGCCCAGATCTGCTGCTTGACGCCGAGTCGCATGGGCGCGAGGTCAGCGGACCGTCAGGACCTGCTTCACCGTCCCGTCGAGGGCGCTGCGGTCGATGTAGCCGATGGCGGTGGGATCCGAGGCCACGGCCTTGCGCATGTCCGCGTCGCTCGCGATCTCGCGCGGCGGCGCTCCGTTGCCGCTGAACATCTGCCGTGCGCGGTACGCCTTGAGCTGTCCCGGCGTCTTCTCCGCGACCTTGGTGTAGAAATCGTCGCGCGCCGACGCGCCTTCCTTGAGATCCAGCGGCGTCACCGCGCCGCCCGAGGGGAAGGCCCCGGCGCGGCCGAGGTAGATCTGCGCCACCTGCTGCGCCGTGAGGCTCGAGACCGGGTTCCTGGGGTTCACGATCACCACCACGTCGGCGAAGGCGGGCAGCGACGAGCAGAGCGCGGCGGCGAGCGCCATGAGCGGGAAAGCCTTGCGATTGTCCATGGCCACCCCCTCAGAAAACGAAGTCGACGCCGGCGCTGTACACGTTCACCGTGTCCGCGAAGCCGGGCGTGCCCTTGAAGCTGCCCATCGCGCCGTCGGGAAGCCGCACGCGATCCCACTGCACCTTGAGGTCCGCGCTCGGCGCGAACTGCCAGCGCAGCCCCGCGGCCCACGTGCGCTGCGCGGTGTTCTGCCCGGCGAGGAGCGAATCCACGCCCGCGGCGAGCGGAGCGAGCGGGCCCACCGGCGGCAGCACCGCCTGCGAGGTCGCGCTCTTCACGTCCACCTTCGAGTACGTGAGGTGCGGCGTGAGGTTGCCGAAACGGTATCCGATGGTCGCGTACCAGGCGTTGGTGTCCGCGAGGAAGAACCCGGTGCGGCGCTGCCCATACTCCGCCTGGAAGAAGGCGTTCGCGCCGTCGTACGCGACGCCGACGCTCGTGAAGGACAGGGCCTTGTCCACGGCGTCGAGCTGGTCGGCGAGATCGGCCGCGCCCGGGATGAGGGGCGCCACGCCGAGGAGCCCCGCGAAGAGCGCGTCGGTCGTCCCGCTGTGGTAGGTGAAGCGGCTGCGGAAGTAGCCGGCGCGCACGGTCCAGTCGTCGAGCTGGCCGACCACGTTGATGCCGAGCACGCGGTCGAGGTGCGCGAGGACCGTCGGCCCGTTCGTGCCCGGGACCTCCGTCGGCGCCTTGCCGGCGTAAGGCTGCACCGTGATCGCGCCATTGCCCAGGGCGTGGCGATACACGATGTCCACGCCGCGGAAGTTCGTGATCGGCGCCTGCGAGTAGAGCGCCGTGGGCGGACGCACCCAGGGGAACGAGAGGCCCACGAGGCGCGAGTCGGAAAGCATGAAGACGGGCACCGCGAGGATGCCGCCGCGCAACGCGAATTCCGGCGTCGCCTGCCAGCGCAGGAATGCCCATTCGGCGTGCGGCATGAAGTCGTCGTCCGCGTTGCGGTTCGCGACCGCCTGGCCGACGAAGGAGAGCGTGCGCGTGAAACGCGCGTTCAGCTGGCCGGCGATGAGCGAATCGGGGCGCACGTCCCAGGAGTCGCGGGCGCCGCCCGGCTGCAGGACGGAGGTCGCGTATTGCCCGTTCCCGTTGTCGGTGCGCACGGCGGCGAGCGTCCCGAAGCCGCTCACCGTCACTTCCGGGTACGACTGCTGCGCCGCCCCGATCGCAGGGGTCAACGCCGCGGCGACGGCCGCCGCGAGGGCCAAGCGCTTGCGCATGACTCTGCCTCCCTGTTCATGGCTTGTTCTTGCCGGGCAGGATAGGGGCGACTTGCGCAAGCGATTGTGAAGCGGCGCACAAAACGCGCGCCGGGGCGGTTGCAGGTGTAACCCCCTGCGTTACGGACGACGCGCACCCCTCGCGCCGAGGGCGGCCACCGCGAGCGCGAGCAGGAGCAGCGCCCATTGCGAGAGCATGGGCACCGCGCGCGGCGCGAGGCCGACGCTCGCGGGATCGACCGGCAGGTTGTCGTGCGTGATGTCGATCGCGGGCCGCGGGAACTGCACGTAGTACGTCGTGTCCTGTCCCGCCGCCGGCGCACCGGCGATCGCCGTCACGGCGCCGCCCGCGAAGCCGGGAGGCGCGGCGGAGGGCGGGACGATCGCGCTCGTGAAGCGATAGCCGGCGGCGTCCACGCGCAGCGAATAGGTTCCGGCGGGTGCCGCGGGCAGGAGGAAGAATGCGTACCCGCCCGAAGGCGTCGTCGTGACGGTCGCGCTTGCCCCGGCGACGAACGCGGGATCCACCGGCGAGCCGCCGTGCAGCAACGTGACCGTCGCCCCGGCGATGGGCTGGCGCGTGACGCTGTCGTACACCACGCCGCTCGGATCGACGGGCAGGCTCTGCTCGGCGACGCTCGCGACGCCGCCCCCGCTCGCGGCGAGCACGACGTTCGCGAGCTCGCAGCGCGCCGGCGTGCCGCCGCCGGAGACGGGAACGCCGTTTTCGCCATTGACCGGCATCGGGCCTGCGCCCGGGTTGGGCGAGGAGAAGCGCACCGTATACGCGCCCACCGGCAATCCGGTGAATCCGTACGCGCCGTCGGCCGCGCTCATCGTGGTCGCCACGAGCGACGCGCCGCTCCACAACTCCACCCGCCAGCCGGCGCGACCCACCTCGCCGCCATCGTAGCGGCGGTTGCCGTCGCGGTCGTACCAGACATGCCCGGTGATCGCGCCGTTCGCGACGGCGGGCGCGATCACCGCGTCGGTGTCCGAGGCGGCATCGTTCGCCGCATTCGCATCGTTCACGCCGCCCGGCGCGAGCACCTGCACGCTGTTCGTGACGCTCGCGCCGGCCACCGCGGTCGCGTTCGCATCGACGCGCACGGTGACCGTGGAGCCCGCCGGAAGCGTTGCGATGGCGATGCCCGCTTCGAGCGCGGCGACCGAAAGCCCGGCGGGACACGCCGCCCCGCCGGAGGAAGCGATGCAGCTCGCGCCGGTCTTGGCAAGGCCGGCGGCCGCGGGGTCGCGCAGGATGGCGCCGTCGGCCGCGTCGGGCCCGTTGTTCGCGACCACGATCGTGTAGCTCGTCGAGCCGCCCGCGACCACGCTCGCCGCGCCGTCGTCCTTGGTGACGGCGAGGTCGGCTTGCGGCACGGGCGGGGCATCGATGAGCGTCGGGTCGATCGCCGCATTGTTCGCCGCGTTCGCATCGCCGCCTCCCGACACCGTCGCGGAGTTGACGACGCTCGCCGGAGCGGCCGCGTCGACGTCGACGGTGAGCGTGATGGCCGGATAGCTCGCGCCGGCCGCGAGGACGTCGGCGCGCGTGCATGCGAGTGAGCCGAGAATGCACGTCCACCCCGCTCCGGAAATCGCCGTCGCGGCGAGTCCGGCGGGAAGCACGTCGGTGACCGTCACGTTGCCGGCGCTCGGCCCGAGGCCGACGTTGGTCACGACGAGCGAGTAGGTCGCGCCCGCCTGGCCGCGGGTGAAGTTTCCGGCATGCGACTTCGCGATCGCGAGGTCGGCGGTCGCGACGATGGTCGTGGGATCGCTCGCGGTGTCGTTCGTGGCATTCCCGTCGCCGGCGGTCGCGACGCTCGCCGTGTTCGTCACGCTCGCGGCTGCGGCGGCATCCACGTCGACCGTCAGCGTGATGGCCGGATAGCTCGCGCCTGCCGCGAGGACGTCGGCGCGCGTGCACGCGAGCGGAGCGATCGTGCAGGTCCAGCCGGCGCCGGAGGCGGCGCTCGCCGTGAGGCCCGCCGGAAGCGCATCGGTCACCGTCACCGCGCCCGTCGTGGCGCCGGTGCCCATGTTGGTCACCGTGATCGCATACGCGGCGCCGGACTGTCCCTGCGTGAAGTTGCCCACATGGGATTTCGCGATCGCGAGATCCGGCGCCGTCGCGGCGGAAACGGCATCCGTGTCCGTCGCCTGGTCGTCGGCGGGGTTCGGGTCGCTGGTGCCGGCGGGCGGCGCGGCGACCGCCGTGTTCGACACGTTCGCGCCGGCGCTCGCCGTCACGTCCGCCGTCACCGTGAAGGTCACGCTCGATCCCGCCGGCAGCGTGGGAATCGCGATGCCGGCTTCGAGCTGCGCGACCGAAGGCGAGCCCGGGCACACCGCCCCGCCCGTCGCGCCGCCGCACGCGACCGCGGTCTTCGCGAGACCCGCCGCCGCGGCATCGGCGAGCGTCGCGCCGTCGGCCGCATCGGGCCCGGCGTTGCTCACCACGATCGTGTATGTCGTCGTCGCGCCCGCGGTCACGCCCGCCACGCCGTCGGTCTTCGTCACGACGAGGTTCGCCACGGCGGGCGCGGCCGCCACCGGGTCGGTGTCCGTCGCGCTGTCGTTCGCCGCGTTCGCGTCCGTCGTGCCGCCGGGCGGCGCGACGCTCGCGGTGTTGGAGACGTTCGCGCCGCCGGCCGCCGTCACGTCGGCGTTCACGGTGAAGGTCACGCTCGATCCGGCCGGCAGCGCCGGGATCGCGATTCCGGCCTCGAGCTGCGCCACGGTGGGAGAGGCGGGACACGCGGCTCCGCCCGTCGCGCCGCCGCAGGAAACCGAGGTCTTCGAGAGCCCCGCCGCCGCCGCGTCGGCGAGCAGCGCGCCGTCGGCCGCATCGGGTCCGGCGTTGGTCACCACGATCGTGTAGCTCGTCGAGGCACCCGCGGTGAGGCCCGACACGCCGTTCGTCTTCGTCACGCCCACATCGGCCTGCGGCACGACGACCGCATCGATCGTCGTCGGATCGCTCGCGGTGTCGTTGGCGAGGTTCGACTCGCCGCCGCCCGAGACGGTCGCCGTGTTCGTGACGCTCGCAGGCGCCGCGGCATCGACGTCCACGGTGAGCGTGACGGCCGGGTAGCTCGCGCCCGCCGCGAGCGCATCGCTCCTCGTGCAGGTGAGCGCGGCGAGCGTGCAAGTCCACCCGGTGCCCGAGATCGCCGTCGCCGCGAGGCCGCCCGGCAGCGCATCGACCAGCGTGACCGATCCCGCCGTCGACGCCGTCCCCGCGTTGCTCACCGTGAGGGTGTACGTCGCCCCGCTCTCGCCCTGGGCGAAATTGCCGGCGTGCGACTTCGCGACGGCGAGGTCCGGCTCGGGCGGCGCGATCACAGTATCGGTGTCCGAGGCCTGGTTGTTGGTCGCATCGGGATCGGCGGAGCCCGCCGGCACGGCGACGGTCGCGGTGTTGGTGACGCTCGCGCCCACGCCCGCGGTCACGTTCGCCGTGACGGTGAAGGTGACGCTCGATCCCGCGGGCAGCGTCGGGATGGCGAGGCCGCCCTCGAGCTGCGCCACGGTCGGAGAGGCCGGGCACGCCGCCCCGCCGCTCTCGCCCGCGCACGACACCGCCGTCTTCGCGAGGCCCGCGACCGCCGGGTCGGTCACCACCGCGCCGTTCGCCGCGTCGGGTCCGGCGTCGCTCACGACGATCGTGTAGCTCGTGGCCGCGCCCGACACGACACTGGTG
>DASUXK010000328.1:0-3003 GCA_036377935.1 Usitatibacter sp. | reverse complement strand
CACGACTTCCCGCGCCCTCGGCAAATGGCGATCGACCAATGCGGCGCGGGAACGATTCCAGCAGCCAGAGCCCAGGAGGCGCACGATGAAAAGGAAAGCCCTCTTCGCAGCACTCGCTTCACTCGCGACGATGTTCTCCCTGCCCGCCCATGCCGCGCTCGGCGATCACGCCGAGCCCCAACCCGGCCTGTGGTGGAGCCCGCAGGAAAGCGGCCGCGGATACGCACTCGACCCGCAGGGCGACACGATGGTGGTGACCACGTTCGGCTACGACGACAGCGGCCGGATGCAGTGGTACTACTCCGACGGCAAGCTCACCAACGGCGGGTACCACTGGTGCGGCACGCTCTACCGCTTCGATTTCGGCCAGCCGCTGAACGGCTTCTACATGCCGCCCACCAACGTCGGCACCGACGGCACGATCTGCATGGACTTCAACGGGCGCGTGAATGCGACGCTCACGCTGCCCAGCGGTCGCCGGGTGGCGATCCAGCGCCAGAACTTCGGGGTGGGCGATCCGCCGAACGCGCTCCTCGGGCAATGGCTTTTCGCCTACTCCATCGGATCGGCGAGCTTCGCGGACGTGTACACGCTCACGCAGCTCGCCCCCGGCACGGCGACCGGCACGGGACTCGCGCTCGATCCCGTGAAGATGGCCGGTTTCGAGTACGAGGTAACTGGCGTCAACGCCGGGCTCATCCAGGGCGTGCGCATCAACTCGTCGGGCACCGTGCTCGACGCCTACCTCTTCCAGCTCCAGATGGAGGAAGGCCGCGGCGCCTGGGTCTCGCCTGCGACCTACAACCAGTACGGAATGAATGCGTACAAGCTGCGCACGCCGCAGGGCCTCGACAAGCGCGCCGAGCCGACCACCATGGCGGCCGACCTCGCGGCGAAGGGCGCCGCCCACGTCACGCGGGTCGGCGTGAGCATCGACGAGCTGGCCGCGCGCGATCCCGCGCTCGGCGAGCTCGCGCGGCGCACGTGGCAGGCGCTCCACTCGATGAAGCGATGAACCCCGGCCTCGCCCAAATCGTCGGAAGGCGCATCTGCGGCGTCGTCGTCGCGGAAAGCCCGCGCGCGCCACGCCAGCAGGTCTTCCTGGTGTTCGACGACGGCACGCGCTTCGAATTCTGGGGCGAGTGGTTCTCGTGCTGCTCGGGCGTCACGAAGGCCGACGGGCTCGCCGAGTACGTCGAGATGGTGGGCGGGACGATCGTGCGGATCCACGGTGCGCTCGGCGACCGCGGGCAGAAGCGCGCACGTGAGATCCATTCCCGCGCGCTCGCCATCATGGCGATCGAGAAGGCGAAGCGCGGCAAGGTGCCTTGAGCCGCCGCATTCGAAGCCGCCTTCACTTCGTGTGCGCCCCTTCCGCCCGCCGGCCCAGCGCCTCCCCCGCCGCGTGCCCCGAGGCCCAAGCCCACTGGAAGTTGTAGCCGCCGAGGTGGCCGGTGACGTCGACCGCCTCGCCGATGAAGTAGAGGCCCGTCACGTTCACCGCCTCCATCGTTCGAGAGGATAGACCGCGCGTATCCACGCCGCCCAGCGTCACCTCGGCCTTGTTGTAGCCGAGCGTTCCCGAGGGGCGGAGCTGCCAGTCGGAGAGCTCGCGCGCCGCCGCCTCCAGCACGCGATCGCCGAGCTGGGCCATGGGGGCGGTCCACTGGCGCTCCGCGCACCACTGCTGCGCGAAGCGCTTGGGCAGGCGCTCGGCGAGCACGGTGGCGAGGAGCTCGCGCGAGCGGCGCCGCTCGGCGAGCCAGGCGCGCGCATCCACACCGGGCAGGAGATCGACGTGGATGGGCTCGGCCGCGCCGGCCCGCTGCCAGTAAGAGGAGATCTGCAGGATCGCGGGACCCGAAAGGCCGCGGTGGGTGAAGAGCAGGTTCTCGCGGAAACGGCCGCCCGCGCATCGCACCTCCACGTCGATCGACGCGCCCGCGAGCTCGCCGTAGCGCGCGAGGAAATCCGGCTCGAACGCGAGCGGCACCAGCGCGGGCCTGGGCGGGACGACGGCGAGCCCGAACTGCTCGGCGATGCGGTAGGCGAAGGGCGTGGCGCCGATCTTCGGCACCGTGAGGCCGCCGGTCGCGATGACGACGCTCTTTGTATTTACCCCGCCACGCGAGGTTTCGAGAGGGAAACCATCGCCCGCGCGCTCGATGGCCTTCACCTCGCACGGCTGCCACCACGCGACGCCGCCCGCCTTGCACTCGGCCTGCAGCATCTCGATGATCTGCCGCGAGGACTCGTCGCAGAAGAGTTGGCCCAGCGTCTTCTCGTGCCACGCGATGCCGTGCCGCTCCACGAGCGCCAGGAAATCGCGCGGCGTGTAGCGGGCGAGCGCGGAGCGGGCGAACTCCGGGTTGGCCGCGAGGTAATCGCCGTGGTCCGCGCCGATGTTCGTGAAGTTGCAGCGCCCGCCGCCCGAGATGCGGATCTTCTCGCCGATCTTCGCCGCGTGGTCGATGAGCAGCACTCGAAGGCCGCGCTGCCCGGCGGTCGCGGCGCACATCATGCCCGCGGCGCCGGCGCCGATGACGATGGCGTCGTAGTCGGATGGATGGGTCAAGAGTTGCTCCCTCTCCCTTGGGAGAGGGCCGGGGTGAGGGTCACGGTCTGCTCCCTCTCCCTTGGGAGAGGACCGGGGTGAGGGTCGACAGTATGGCGCGGATTGCAGGTGGCTCATCCCCTGAGCCTGCCGCCCCCTACCCTGCCGCCATGACTTCCCGTCCGAGCGGGAACGATGGAGCCGCCATGCATCCTTCCCTCACCGAGCACGCCCGCGCGCGCATGCAGCAGCGCGGGATCTCCCGAGACGCCCTCGAACTGCTGCTCGATTTCGGCCGCGAGACGCATGACCACCGCGGCTGCACGATCGTCCGATTCGACAAGCGCTCGCGGCGTGAGGCGCTGCGCGCCCTCGGCCCCGAGGCCATTCGCCGCGTCGAGCGCTACTTCAACGCCTATGCCGTCGTCGCGGAGGACGATGCGGTGGTG
>DASUXK010000327.1:0-9385 GCA_036377935.1 Usitatibacter sp. | reverse complement strand
GCGGCACGCGCAAGCCGAGCGCTTCCAGCTCGCGCGCGATGCGCGCGTTCACCTCCGCGAGCGTCTCCGCGATCGAGGCCACGCCCCAGTCGCGAAGCTGCTCCAGGCCCGCGACGCTTCCGGCGAGGAGCGCGTTGCCCTTCTCGCCCACGTCGAAGCGGCGCGCGCCCGGCTGGTACGCATCCGACGGCCGCACGAGCCCCGCGAAATCCTCGGCTCCTTCGCGCGCGAGCCACGATTCCTCGAGCGGACGGGCCTCGCGCCAACGCGCGCCCACGTACAGCAGCGCCACGCCGTAGTTGCCGAGCATCCACTTGTAGGCCGAGACGGCGAGGAAGTCCGGCGCGATCGCCTCGAAATCGAACGGCATCGCCCCCACCGTCTGCGTGCCGTCCACGACGAGCGCCGCGCCGCTCGCCCGGCAATCGCGCGCGATGGGAGCGAGGTCGACGCGCGCGCCGTTGGTCCAGTGGCAGCTCGAGACGGCGACCGCCTTCACGCCCTCGCGGATGTGCGCCCGGATCGCGGACGTCCAGTCGCCGTCCGCCGGCGCGGGCACGGTGACGATCGATGCGCCCGTCTCGGCGGCGACGCGCCGGAACGCGAGGACCAGGCTCGGGAATTCCTCGGCCATCATCACGATCGCGTCGCCCGGGCGCAGCGCGGGCTCCAGCGCCCGCGCGGCGGTGGCGAGGCCGTAGCTTGCCGACGGAACGATCGCGAACCCCTCCGCGTCGCCGCCCAGCACCTGCGCGCACAGCCTGCGGATCGCCTCGGCCTGCGTGAAGTAATCCGCGGGCTTGCGCGTCCAGGGGTGGCTCTTCTCCGAGACGCTCGCGCGCAGCTGTTCGCGCGCCGCGTTGAGCAGCGGCGTGCTCGAGGCGCAGTTGAAGTAGGCGACGTGGCGCGGCACGTCGAAGAGATGGCGCTGGGAAGGAAGCTTCATTCGCGAGGCGTCAACGGAGAATTCGACATGGGGACGGCGCCCGATCGGACCCCGGGCCCATGCCGGAAGTGTATGCTGGCCCCGGGCGAATGCCACCGGGAACCGGAATGACGACACGCCACCTCGCCGCCTGGCCCCGCGAGCTGCCGCGCAGCCTCACGCCGCCGCAGACCAGCGTCTGGGAAAACCTCGAGATCTCCGCGCGGCGCTATCCCGACAAGCCCGCGTTCGTCTGCTACGGCAACGCGCTCACCTTCGCGGAGGTGCGGCGGGAGGCGGAGAAGCTCGCCGGCTTCCTGCAGCGCCGGTGCGGCGTGGCGAAGGGCGACCGCGTCCTGCTCCTCGCGCAGAACAGCTTCCAGTTCGTCGTCGCCTACTACGCGATCCTGCGCGCCGACGCCGTGGTCGTGCCGCTCAATCCCATGAACCTGACGCAGGAGCTGCGGCAGTACGCGAAGGATTGCGGCGCGGCGACCGCCATCGTCGCGCAGGAGCTGTGGCCCCACGCGGCGCCGCTCGCGGCGGAGGGCACGCTCGCCCATGCGATCGTCGCGGCTTACTCGGACTACCTTCCGGTTCCCACCGACCTGCGCATGGCCGAGGCTTTCAAGCTCGCGCGCCAGCCGCTCGCCGCGCCGAAGGTCACGCTCTGGCACGACGCGATCGCCGAGAACCTCGCGCCGTCGAAGCACACCGCGCGGCCCGACGACCTCGCATGCATGCCCTACACCTCGGGCACGACCGGCGAGCCCAAGGGCTGCATGCACACCCATCGCTCGATGATGCACACGCTGGTGGCCGGCGGCGAGTGGTTCCGCACCGTGCCCGAGACGGTCTACCTCGCGGTGCTGCCGTTCTTCCACGTGACCGGCATGCAGGGCAGCATGAACGGACCCATCTACATGGGCAACACCGTCGTGCTGCTGCCGCGCTGGGACCGCGAGGTGGCGGCCGAGCTGATCCGGCGCCATCGCGTGCAGGCGTGGAGCCTCATCCCGACGATGGTCGTGGACCTCCTCGCGAGCCCGAACGCCGCGTCGTTCGATCTCTCGAGCCTGCAGCGCATGACGGGCGGCGGCGCGGCGATGCCCGAGGCCGTCGCGACCAGGCTGCAGCGCACCTGCGGCGTGACCTTCGTGGAAGGCTACGGGCTCACGGAGACGATGGCGCCCACGCACATCAATCCGCCCGAGCAGCCGAAGAAGCAGTGCCTCGGCATTCCCATCTTCGATACCGATTCCATCGTGGTCGATCCCGCGACCCTGCAGGAGCTCGCGCCCGGCGAGGTGGGCGAGATCGCGACCAGCGGCCCGCAGCTCTTCCTCGGCTACTGGGGAAAGCCCAAGGCCACCGCGGAGGCGTTCTTCGAGCGCCACGGCCGCCGCTATTTCCGCACGGGCGATCTCGGGCGCGTGGACGACGAGGGCTACTTCTTCATCGTCGATCGCCTGAAGCGGATGATCAACGCCTCCGGCATGAAGGTGTGGCCCGCCGAGGTCGAGACGCTGCTCTACGCGCACCCCGACATCCAGGAGGCGTGCGTGATCGCGGCGCGGGACGCGCGGCGCGGCGAGACGCCCAAGGCCGTGGTGGTGCTGAAGCCCGAGCGGCGCGGCCACGCGAGCGCCGAGCAGATCATGGCGTGGGCGCGCGACCGGATGGCGGCGTACAAGGCGCCGACGATCGTCGAGTTCGTCGACACGCTGCCGAAGACCGCGACCGGGAAGCTGCAGTGGCGCGCGCTGCAGGAGCGGGAGAACGCGAAGGCCTGATCAGTTGCAGACGGTCGCCGGGCTCGCATAGACCTGCCGCGTGATGGGCTCCGAGCGCGAGGTGCCGTTCACGGTGTATGCGAACGTGCCGTTGCTGATGTCGGTGAAGGTGAAGGTCGCATTTCCCACCGGCGTGCGCTCGACCTGAGCCGGATCCCACGGTGTCGCGTCGAACGAAGGCCCGGTGGTCCGATACAAGGTCCCGGAATACTTGCCATCGGCAAGCTTCTCGCCGCGGGACATCACCAGCCACATCCCCTGCCCGCTCGCGTCGACGTATCCACCGCCTCGAAGCTCGACCCTTCGATCGACTTCAGCTCGTCGAGCACCGTGTCGGGCCAGCGCGTGTCCTCACTTCCGCGAGCGGAAGCACTCCTTCGAGTGGTCGTCCACCATGCCCGTCGCCTGCATGAAGGCGTAGCAGATGGTGGGGCCCACGAACTTGAAGCCGCGCCGGCGAAGCTCCTGGCTCATCGCCTCGCTCGCCGCCACGGCCTTCCGGTTGCCCGGACCGCGCAGCGGCTTTCCCTCCACGAAGCCCCACACGAGCGCGTCGAAGCTGCCGAATTCCTTTCTCGCCTCAAGGTACGCACGCGCATTCGCGACCACCGCCTCGATCTTCGCGCGGTTCCTCACGATCCCCTCGTCGCGCATCAACGCGTTGCGCTTCGCCGCCGTGTAGCGCGCGATCTTCGCGGCGTCCCAGCCGTCGAAGGCGCGCCGGTAGCCTTCGCGCTTGCGCAGGATCGTGAGCCACGAGAGCCCGGCCTGCGCGCCCTCGAGGTTCAGCATCTCGAAGAGCTTCGCGTCGTCGTGCTCCGGCACGCCCCACTCTTCGTCGTGGTAGGCGTGGAAGGCCTCGTCGGAAGCCGCCCACGCGCACCGCTTTTTCTCCCTCGTCATCCATCCTCCGCGCGTCCGCAACGGCGCGATCCTACGCCACCGCCGGCATCGGGGACTTGACGCGCCGTTAACGAAGGGTAAATCTGCGCGGACAGCAGGCCTCCAGGGAGGAGCGCCATGGCCGCACCGCTGTCCATCCTCTGCATCCACGGCGTCGCCCATGGCGATGCCGACGCGGATCTCGCCCCCGCGTGGACCCGCGCCATCGTCGACGACATCCGCCGCTGGCGACCCGACGCGGAGGTCGCGCTCGACTTCCTCGCCTACGACGATCTCTTCGACCACGCGCCGCTGAACATGCTCACGTATGCCGAGGCGCTCGCGCGCCTCATGGCGAGCGGCGCGATCCACGGACTGGGCGACATGATGGGCGGGGCGCGCGCCCTCTCCGGCATCCCGGACCTCATCCGCTGGACCGCGGGCATGATCGCGCAGTGGGCCTCCGAGGACGACCTGCGCGACGCGCTGCGCAAGCGCCTGCTCGCGAAGATGAAGGAGAAGGATTACGCGGTGGTGTGCGCCCACAGCCTCGGCTCGCTCCTGTCCTACGACACGTTCGCGCGCAATCCCGATGCCATCGCGGGCAAGGCCTACGTCACGCTCGGCTCGCAGGTCGGCAACCCGTTCGTGCGCGACTGCTTCGCCGGGCGCATCGTGCCGCTCGATTCCGCGCTCGCCTGGTACCACCTCTACAACGAAGACGACCACGTCTTCACCTGCCCGATCCGCCTCGACGCGGCGAACTTCGCGCAGGTCGACACGACGTTCGACAAGCCGGACGACATGCTGAACCACGATCCCGTCTGGTACTTCAACCATCCGAACACCCAGGCGCGGGTGTGGCCGAACCTGGCCGGCGCCGCGCGGCCCGCGCGCATGGTGCAGAGGGCGCTCGGGAAGGTGCGCGCCGTCGCGAAGCGGCCGGATCGGCGCGCGCTCCTGGTCGGCATCAACGACTATCCGGATCCCGCGAATCGCCTCGAGGGCTGCGTGAACGACGTCTTCCTCATGAGCGCGGTGCTGCAGGAATGCGGCCTCGATTCGGGGGACATCCGCGTGGTGCTCGATTCGCGCGCCACCACGGACGGCATCCTCGAGCGCATACACTGGCTCCTCGACGACGTGCCGGAGGGCGGCGAGCGCGTGCTCTTCTATTCGGGTCACGGCGCGCAGATGCCCACGTACGACATGACCGGGGAGGTGGATCACCTCGACGAATGCCTCGTGCCGTACGACTTCGACTGGAGCCCCGCGCACGCCATCCGCGACAAGCAGCTCGTCGAGCTCTACAGCCAGCTCGGCTACGGCACGCGCTTCGTCGCGATCTTCGACTGCTGCCATTCCGGCGGCCTCACGCGCGACGGCGGCCCGCGCATCCGCGGCATCAACCCGCCCGACGACATCCGCCACGGGATGCTGCGCTGGAACGCGCGCATCGGGATGTGGGAGAAGCGCGACCTGCCGACGCCCAACGCATCGCTCGCCGCATCGCCGGAGGGCAATGCCTATCTCGGCCACGGCCGGTCCACGTACCGCCTGGGGCGCGGCATGCCGCTGCGCGGGCTCGCGAACCGCACGTACGACCGCGAGCGAAAGAGGCTCGGGCACTACGGCCCGTACATGCCGGTCATCCTCGAGGCGTGCCGCGAGGAGCAATATTCGTACGAGTATCGCGACGGCGCCGCCTCCTACGGGGCGTTCACCTTCGCGCTCGCGCGCTCGCTGCGCGACCAGCGCGCCCTCGGCCGCAACCCCACCTTCGTCACCCTCTCGCGCCTCGCCACCGGGAAGCTGAAGGCGCTGCGCTACGACCAGGATCCGTGCCTCGTGGGCCCGCGCGGCCAGCTCACCCAGCGCATCCCCTGGGCGCATCCCCCGCGCCGCCGCCGGCCCGCCGCCGTCTCACGGGTCCGACAGCCGATTCGGACTCGCGGCGACTGACGTCGCCGGATTCCGCCGAGTAGACGGCCGAAGGACGACGCCTACACTGGACGTGTGAGCCCGCCCATCGACGACCGCTTCCACCGCAGGCAGGACCTGCTGACGCTCGCGCTGCACGCCGCGCATCTCGGCGCGTGGGAGATCGACCTCGGCACCGGCGAAAACGCCTGGCACGCGGGGATGGCGGAGCTGGTCGGCGTGGCCCCGGAGCGCGGCGCCGCCGAGGGCCGGCGCTTCCTCGACTACGTGCATCCGCAGGACCGTGCCGCGATCGTCTCGGCCTTCGAGGAGGCCCGGCGCGACGTGCGCCCCGGCGCGCGCTGGGAAGGCGATTTCCGGATCGTGCGGGCCGACGGCGTGCAGCGCTGGCTCAACTCGCGCGGCATGACCGTGATCCGCGACGACGGCCGCGCGTGCATGGTGGGGTGCGCGCAGGACATCACCGACCGCAAGCTTTGGGAAGAGCGCATCGCGGAGCAGGCGCAGCTGATCGACCTCGCCTCCGATGCGATGGTCGTGCGCACGCCCGACGGCCGCATCCTCGAATGGAACCAGGGCGCGGAGGAGATGTACGGCTACCGGCGCGAGGAAGCGGTGGGCTCGACGATCCACGACCTGCTGCATACCGAATTCCCGGCGCCCCTCGCCGACATCGAGGCGGCGCTGCAGCACGACGGGCGTTGGAGCGGGGAGCTGCGCCACACGCGGCGCGACGGCGCGCACATCACGGTGTTCGCCCGGTGGGTGCTCGAGCGCGGCGGCGCGGGAAAGTCGGCGCGCGTGCTCGAGACCGACAGCGACATCACCGAGCGCGCGGAGTCGGAGCGGCGGCTGCGCGAGAGCGAGGCCGGGCTGCGCGAGGCCGACCGCCGCAAGGACGAGTTCCTCGCCACGCTCGCGCACGAGCTGCGCAACCCGCTCGCCCCGATCCGCAATGCCGCCCAGCTGCTGCGCGATCCGCACGTCGACGAATCGCGCCGGCGCAGCGTCGTGGACATGCTCGACCGCCAGGTGCGGCAGATGGTGCGCCTCGTGGACGACCTCCTCGAGGTGGGGCGCATCACGACCGGCAAGCTCAACCTGCTGCGCCAGGAGGTGGACCTGCGCGAGGCGATCGAGCAGGCGATCGAGGCGACGCGCCCGGACGATGCCCATCCCTTTTCCGCGACGCTGCCCGCCGAGCCGATCCTGGTCGACGGCGACCCGGCGCGGCTCACGCAGGTGTTCTCGAACCTGCTCGGCAACGCCGTGAAGTACACGCCGCGCGGCAAGGCGATCGCGATCGAGGCGTGCGAGGGCGACGGCGAGGCGGTGGTCACGGTGAGCGACGAGGGCATCGGCATCGCGCCCGACGCGCTCATGCGGCTCTTCGAGATGTTCTCGCAGATCGACCCGCACCTGCACCGCCACCCCGGCGGGCTGGGCGTCGGTCTCGCCGTCGCGCGCGTGTTCGTCGAGCTGCACGGCGGCGCCATCGAGGCGCACAGCGAGGGCGCGGGCCGCGGCAGCCGCTTCGTGGTGCGGCTTCCCCTCGCGAGCGGCTGACCGGTCAGCGGCCCCGCACGACCAGCACCGGCACCGGCGTCTCGCGCAACACGTGCTCGGCGTCGCTTCCCATCACGACGCGCCGGATGCCGCGCCGCCCGTGCGTGCCCATCACGATCACGTCGGCGCCCCACTTCTTCGCGTCGCGCAGGATCGCGGAGGCGGCCGGGCCCGACATCGACTCGTAGAGCTGCGCCTCGGCCTTCACGCCGGCCTTCTCGGCCGCGCGCGCGGCGCGATCGAGGATGTGCCGGCCGTTCTCCACCAGGCCATCGATCATCGGCTCGAGCTGCACGCCCGATTCCGCGACCCCGATCGCCATCGACTCGTCGACGACGTGCACGAGGCGCAGCCGCGCCTTCTGGTCCTTCGCGAGCTGGATCGCCTCGCGCAGGCCCTTCGTGGCGGTGGCGCTGCCGTCGACGGGGACGAGGATCTTTCGGTACATGGAGACCTCCGGGATTGCGTTCAGGAAACGGCGAGGTACGCCGCGAGGAAGAGGCCGATCACCGCCACGCCGAGCGCGACGAGGAGCGTGAGCCACGGCATCGGCGCGGCGGGGCGATCCTGCGGGGGGAGCGCGCGCACGTAGTGGCGGTGGTTCGCCACGGCGGCGAGGATCGCGAAGGCGCCGATCAGCACGAGCGCGATGCCGAGCGCGTTCGAGTGCCAGTGCGAGAGGCCCGCCTCGTGCGCGGCCTTCGCGGGACTGACGATCGCGAGGAAGAGCCCGAAGCGCGCGACCACGAAGCCCAGGCCCATCACCGTGATGCCGGTGCGGATCCAGGCGAGCAGCGTGCGCTCGGCGGCGAAGAAGACGCGGGGATCGGACATCGCGAAGATTCTACGCCGCCGCTCACCACGTCCTTTTGGTCACGATCCGCGAGTAGCGCTGGAACGTCCAGTACGACCACGCCCAGTCGATCATCACCACGAGGCGGTTGCGGAAGTTGATGAGGAAGTAGATGTGCGCCCACAGCCACACGAACCACGCGGGGAAGCCCCACAGCTTCACGCGGCCGAAATCGGCGACGGCGGACTTGCGGCCGATGGTGGCGAGCTGGCCGTAGTCGCGATAACGGAATGTCTGCGTCGCACGGCCGGCGATGCGCGCGAGGACGTTCCCCGCCGCGTGCGTGCCCATCTGCTTGGCCGCCGGCGCGATCCCCGGGACATCCTTGATCGCGGCGAGGTCCCCCGCCACGAAGATCTCCGGATGTCCCGGCACGGAAAGATCCGGCTCGACCTGGACGCGGCCCGCGCGGTCGAGGGGCGCCGCGAGAGAGCGGCCGAGCGGCGAGCTCGCGACCCCCGCGGCCCACAGCACCGTCTTCGATTCGAGGCGCTCGTCGCCCATCGCGACGCCCTCCTCGTCCACGCCGGTGACGCGCTTGCCGAGCCAGACCGTGACGCCCAGGCGTTCGAGCTGCAGTCGCGCCTTCTCGGAGAGCGCGGCGGGATACGGAGGCAGCACGCGATCGGCGCCCTCGACCAGCACCACGCGCGCGTTGCGCGGATCGTAGCGGCGGAACTCGCCCTTCAGCGTCTGGCGCGCGATCTCGGCGAGCGTCCCCGCGAGCTCCACGCCCGTCGCCCCCGCGCCCACGACGACGAACGTGAGCCACGCGGCGCGCTTCGCGGGATCGGCCTCGCGCTCGGCGCGCTCGAAGGCGAGGAGGATGCGGCTGCGGATCTCGAGCGCGTCGTCGAGGGTCTTGAGCCCCGGCGCGTACGGCGCCCACGCGTCGTTGCCGAAGTAGCTGTGCGTCGCGCCGGTGGCGACGATGAGGTAGTCGTATTCCACTTCACCGCCGTCGGCGAGCTTCACGGCGCGGCGCTCGACGTCGATCGACGCGACGTCTCCCATGAGCACCGTGGTGTTCGTCTGCTCCGCGAGGATGTGGCGGATCGGCGCGGCGATGTCGGGCGCGGAGAGTCCCGCGGTCGCCACCTGGTAGAGAAGCGGCGTGAAGAGGTGGTAGTTGGTGCGGTCGATCACCGTCACGTCGGCCCTGGCTTTCCGCAAGGCCTGCGCGGCCCACAAGCCGCCGAAGCCGCAGCCGAGGATGACGATGCGGGGGCGAGCCGGTGCTCGGGGATTCGTGGCCATGGAGAAAGACGCGGGCCCCGATCAACCGGGCACGATCTCCCGGGCCGCCACGGCCTTCGCGAAAGCGCCGTTGAGCGCCGCGATGAAAGCGTTGTGCACGTCGCGCGCAGGAATCTTCGATCCGCCGAAGGAAAGGTCGCGTGTCGCGCAGGCATCGTGCGCGAGCAC
>DASUXK010000326.1:0-7558 GCA_036377935.1 Usitatibacter sp. | reverse complement strand
GTGCGTGGCGCACACCAAGTATAGCCCAGACTCCTCGAAGAACTCGCCGGGCTGCCAGTCGAGCTCGGTGCCCATGTGCGGGCAGCGGTTCACGAACGCGTGCACCGTCCCGCCGTGGCGGATGGCGAAGCCCACCGGGGCGCGCTCTTCAAGCTGCTCTGGCTCCTCTTCGCGTTCCTCGTGCTCGCGGCCTGGATGGGCTGGATCGGACGCGGCGAGAAGGAGGCCGCCGTGAGCGGCCGCCACACCGCGCTGGTCGACATGGAAGGCATCATCGCGCCCGAAGGCAGGGCGTCGGCCGAGCGGATCATCCGCGGCCTCGACCGCGCCTTCAAGGATCCCGACACGAAGGGCGTCGTGCTGCAGATCAACAGCCCCGGCGGCAGCCCCGTGCAGGCGGGCTACATCTACGACGAGATGAAGCGGCTGCGCGCGAAGTACCCGCGCGTCCCGCTCTACGTGGTGGTCGAGGACCTGTGCGCCTCGGGCGGCTACTACGTGGCCGCCGCGGCCGACCGCATCTACGTCGACAAGGCGAGCCTGGTGGGGTCCATCGGCGTGATCATCAGCAGCTTCGGCTTCACCGGCGCCATGGACAAGCTCGGCATCGAGCGGCGCGCCTACACGGCGGGCGAGAACAAGGACTTCCTCGATCCGTTCGCGCCCGAGAATCCCACGCAGCGCGAGCACGCCCAGAAGATGCTCGACGAGATCCACCAGCAGTTCATCAAGGCGGTGCGCGACGGCCGCGGCGAGCGGCTCAAGGAGACGCCCGACATGTTCTCGGGCCTGGTCTGGACCGGGGCGCGCAGCGTCGAGCTGGGCCTCGCCGACGGCTTCGGCAACGCGAAGTACGTGGCGCGCGAGGTGATCAAGGCGGAGAAGATCGTCGACTACACGCCCGAGGACACGGTGTTCGAGACGCTCTCGCGGCGCTTCGGCACGCTCTTCGGGTCCGCCTTCGGCCGCGCCGCCGCCGAGGCCGCGCTGCAGGGCGCGGGCGGGCTGCGCTAGCGCGTGGAAGCCTTCGCCCACGAGGCGCCGCGAATCGACCTCGACCTCGCGCGCGAGGCGTTCGACCGCACGGCGGTCGGCCTCGCGGTCATCACGCCCGACGGCATCTTCCGCCAGGTGAATCGCGCCTTCTGCGCGATCACCGGCTATGCCCGTGAAGAGCTCGAGGGCCGCCCGTTCACCGCCATCACGCATCCCGAGGACGTCGCCCGCGACGAGGAGGCGCTGCGCGCCGTGCGCGAAGGCTCCGACGGGCCCGGCACGGTCGACAAGCGCTACGTGCGCAAGGGCGGGGGCGAGGTGTGGGTGCGGCGCAGCGTCGCCGTGGTGCGCGATCCCGGCGGCGCCCCGCGCTTCCTGCTCGGCGCCTACGTGGACCTCACCGACCTGCGCGACAAGGACCGGGCGCTGCACCAGGCGCACGGGTTCCTGCGCGCGATCGTCGAGACCTCGCCCATCGCGATCTTCACGACGGACCGCGAAGGGCTGGTCACCTTCTGGAACGCCGCCGCCGAGCGCACCTTCGGCTTCTCGCGCGAGCAGGCGATGGGTCGCATCGCGCCGTTCGTGCCGCCCGACCGTTATGCGGAGTCGAAGGAGCTGCGCGCCCGGGTGCTCGCCGGCGAGGTGATCGACGGGCTGCAGCTCGAGCGGGTGCGCGCCGACGGCTCGCCCATCGTGATCCGCGGCTCGGCGGCGCCGCTGCGCGACGGCTCCGACCGCATCGTGGGCCTGCTCGTCGCGTGCGTCGACGTGACGGAGGCGCGCCGCGCCGCCGAGGAGCTCGAGCGGCACCTGCACTTCACGCGCGCGCTCATCGACGCCATTCCGAACCCCGTGTACTACAAGGACAACGAGGGCCGCTACCGCGTGCACAACCGCGCGTGGGCCGAGCTCTTCGGGGGCACCGAGAACTGGATCGGCAAGACCGTCTTCGACATGTACCCGCCGGAGATCGCCCAGGCCCACGAGGAGCGCGACCGCACGCTCTTCGAGCGGCCCGCGTCGACGACCTACGAGCTGCGCATGCCCACCGCGCTGGGCGAGATGCGCCAGATGCTCTACAACAAGGTGAGCTTCGTCGACCGCAAGGGCGAGGTCGCCGGGCTCATCGGCGTCGTGACCGACGTCACGCGCTACAAGGAGACCGAGCGCGCGCTCGAGGCGAGCGAGGCGCGCTTCCGCGTGCTCACGGAGAGCTCGCTCGACCTCATCTCGGTGATCGGCGCCGACGGGCGCGTGCGCTACCAGAGCGGCGCGCTGAGGAGCCTGCTCGGCTACGACCCGAGCGAGACGCTGGGCAAGGACGTCTTCGAGCTGGTGCACCGCGACGACGCGGAGCACCTGCGCGCGGCGATGCGCCGCATCATCGAGACGCGCCAGTCGACCGCGCCGGTGGAGCTGCGCTTCCGCCACCGCGACGGCGCATGGCGCACGTTCGAGACCCTGGGCACCAACTGCCTGGACAACCCGCACATCGGCGGCGTGGTGTTCAATTCGCGCGACGTGACCGACCGCAAGGTGATCCAGCAGCGCATCCAGCACCTCGCCTACCACGACAACCTCACGGGGCTGCCGAACCGCTCGCTGCTGCAGGACCGGCTCGCGCACGCCATCGCGCGCGCCGAGCGCTCGCACCGCAAGGTCGCCGTCCTCTTCATCGACCTCGACAACTTCAAGAACATCAACGACACGCTCGGCCACGACGTGGGCGACGAGCTGCTGCGCCAGGTCGCGCGGCGCCTGTCGGACTGCGTGCGCGTCGAGGACACCATCGCGCGCCAGGGCGGCGACGAGTTCATCGTGCTCCTGGACAGCCTCGAGGACAGCCGCGGGGCGTCGCTCGTCGCGCAGAAGGTGCTGAACGGCCTGCGCCTGCCGTTCGCGCTCGGCGGCACCGAGCAGCACGTGAGCGCCTCGGTGGGCATCGCGCTCTATCCCGAGGACGGCCGCGACGCGCAGACGCTCATGAAGAACGCCGACACGGCGATGTTCCACGGCAAGAGCCTCGGCAAGAACACCTACCAGTTCTTCACCTCGCAGATGAACATCGCCGTCAAGCGCCGCATGACGCTCGAGTCGGCGCTGCGCCGGGCGGTGATGCAGAAGGATTTCGTGCTGCACTACCAGCCGCAGATCAACCTCGAGACCGGCGAGGTGATCGCCGTCGAGGCGCTGGTGCGCTGGAAGACCGAGGACAGCGGCACCGTGATGCCCGGCGACTTCATCCCGCTCGCCGAGGAGACCGGGCTCATCAACGAGATCGGCGAGTGGGTGCTGCGCGAGGGGTGCCGGCAGGCGCGGGAGTGGCAGGAGCAGGGCCTTCCCGCGCGCCGCATGGCGATCAACCTGTCGGCGCGGCAGTTCGCCGACCGCGGCTTCTTCGACATGGTGACGCGCATCCTCGCGGACACGCGGCTCGATCCCTCGTGCCTGGAGCTCGAGATCACGGAAAGCCAGGTGATGCGCCAGACCGAGGGCGTGATGACGCTCCTCAACCGGCTCTCGAAGATGGGCGTGCAGCTCGCGATCGACGACTTCGGCACCGGCTACTCCAGCCTCTCGTACCTCAAGCGCCTGCCGATCCAGAAGCTCAAGATCGACCAGTCCTTCATCCGCGACATCACCGTCGATCCCAACGACACGGCGATCGTGGTGGCGATCATCAACATGGCGCGAAGCCTCGACCTCGAGACGATCGCCGAGGGCGTCGAGACCGCGGGGCAGCTCGCGCTGCTGCGCTCCAAGGGCTGCCGGATCGGGCAGGGGTACTACTTCTCCGCGCCGGTCCGGGCGGAGGCGCTGTATCCGCTGTTGCGCACGAACAACTTGTACACAACCGCGGAGTGAGGAGAGCGGGAAAGGTGCGGGGGTCCCGAACTTCGCTCAGGCATGCAAGAGGAATAGCGCGGGGCGCTTTCCGATCGGCTGTGCCGGCCTCGCTTTCCATCCATCGATGGCATCGCTCCGGATCCATTCCGAAGGTCCGGTCAGGTCCGCCGCCACGCACAGCCGGGTGGTGCCCTTGCATGTCGCCAGCACGTCGGCGAGCAGCGCGTCGTTGCGATAGGGCGTCTCGATGAAGATCTGCGTCTCGCGATCGCGCGCGGAATCGCGCTCGAGCCCGGCCAGGCGCTTGCGGCGCGCGGCCGCCTCCACCGGCAGGTAGCCGAGGAAGCGGAAGCGCTGGCCTTCGAGGCCGCTCGCCATGAGGGCGAGGAGGATCGAGGAGGGGCCCACGAGCGGCACCACCGCGATGCCGCGCGCATGGGCGGCGGCGACGAGGAGGGCACCGGGATCGGCGACGGCGGGCACGCCCGCTTCCGAGATGAGGCCCACGTCCTGCCCCTCGAGGAGGGGGGCGAGGAGGGCGGGCACGGCCGCCGCGTCCGTGTGCTCGCTCAGCTCCTCGAAGCGCAGCTCGCGCATCGGCTTCGGGTGAGCGCACGCCGCGAGGAAGCGCCGCGCCGAGCGCGCGTTCTCCACGACGAAGCATTCGAGCGAGCGCACGCGCGCGAGCGCCGCGGCGGGCAGCACGGCGTCCGGCGGCGCGCCCTCGGAAAGCCAGGCGGGGACGAGGAAGAGGCGCCCGTTCGCCATCAGGGCACCTCGAATCCCTCGGCGCGCAGCAGCGCGCAGAGCGCGATGAGCGGAAGCCCCACCAGGGCCGTCGGATCGTCGCCGCCGAGGCGCGCGAGGAGCGAGATGCCGAGGCCCTCGCTCTTGGCGCTGCCCGCGCAGTCGATCGCCGGCTCGCGGGCGAGGTAGCGATCGATCTCCGCGTCGGAGAGCGCGCGGAACGCCACTTCGGTGGTCACCAGGCGCTCGTGCGCGCGCCCGGAGGCGCCGTTCGCGAGGCAGACGGCGGTGTGGAAGCGGACGGTGCGCCCGCTGAGCGTGCGCAGTTGCCGGCGCGCGTTTTCCAGCGTGCCCGGCTTGCTCACGGCCTGCCCGTCGACATCGGCCACCTGGTCGGAGCCGATGATCCATGCCTGCGGCCAACGCGCCTCGCCCGCACGGGCCTTGGCGCGGGCGAGGCGCACCGCCGTCGCGGCCGGCGCCTCGCCGGCAAGCGCCGCCTCGTCGAGGTCGGGAGACCAGCTTTCGAAGGGAAGGCCGAGCCGGGAGAGGAGCTCGCGCCGATAGGGAGAGCTCGAGGCGAGGACGAGTGAACGACTAGAAGAAACAGGCATTTATAACTTTTTGTTGATGTGAAGTCTGAAGTTCGATCTGCTATAATGCGCCATGGCCGACGAATTCCTCATCCACCCCGAGCGCATCACCGACAAGCCCTCGACCTGGGAAGGCGTGTTCACGCCGGCCGACCTCGAGCGGCTCGAGGACACCGTGGCGGGCGACCAAGGCGAGCTGCGCTACCGCGTCACGGCGATCCTCGACCGGCAACGGCGCCAGACCGTGTCGTGTATAATCGAGGGCTTCGTTTTTCTCACCTGCCAGACGAGCCTCGAGCCCTTCCGGCACGATGTCTCGATCTCGGACCGGCTGGTGCTCGTCGACAGCGAGGAGCGGCTCCCGCCGATCGAGGAGGAAAGCGATACGGAAGATTACCTCGTCGCCGATGGGCCGCTCGACATCCGCGACCTGGTCGAGGACGCGGTGCTGCTCTCCCTGCCGATGGTGCCACGCAAGCCGGGCCTGGGGGAGGCGGCACAAGGGAGCGACGGCGCTCCGCGCGAGTCGCCCTTCGCGGCGCTCGCCGGCCTCAAGCGCAAGCAGTGACGACACGGGCCTACCCGTCGCCGGGGAAAGGCCCTCACAGGAGAAACTCATGGCCGTTCAACAGAACAAGAAGTCGCCGTCCAAGCGCGGCATGCACCGTGCGCACGACCACCTGGGCAAGCCCCCGATCGCCGTCGAGCCCACCACGGGCGAGACGCACCTGCGCCACCACATCTCGCCGTCGGGCTACTACCGCGGCAAGAAGGTCATCCAGTCCAAGGACTGAGCGACGCGCGGCCTGAGGGCCGCGCCCCTCGCATCCCATGACGACCGTCATCGCCGTCGACGCGATGGGCGGGGACCACGGGCCGCCGGTCACCGTGCCCGCCTGCCTGGATTTCCTCGACGCGCATCCCGGCTTCGAGCTGCTGCTGGTGGGCCTCCCCGAGCCGATCGAGCGCGAGCTCGCGCGCTTGCATGCGAAGGGCCGCGCGGGCATCACGATCGTCGCCGCGAGCGAGGTGGTCGGCATGGACGAGGACGTGAGGAGCGCCATCCGCACCAAGAAGGATTCCTCCATGCGCGTGGCGATCGACCTCGTGAAGGAAGGCCGCGCGCAGGCCTGCGTGAGCGCGGGCAACACGGGCGCGCTCATGGCCACCGCCAAGTTCGTGCTGAAGACGCTGCCCGGCATCGACCGCCCCGCGATCTGCGCGCCGCTGCCCACGCGCACCGGCCAGGTGTATGCGCTGGATCTCGGCGCGAACGCGGAGTGCACCCCCGAGAACCTCCTGCAGTTCGCCATCATGGGCGCGACGCTCGTGAAGGCCGTGGAGGGCAAGGAGCGCCCGACCGTGGGGCTCCTCAACATCGGCGCCGAGGAGATGAAGGGCAACGAAGTGGTGAAGAAGGCGGGGGAGCTGCTGCGCGCGAGCCCCGTCCATTTCCACGGCAACGTCGAGGGCGACGACATCTACAAGGGCACGACCGACGTCGTGGTGTGCGACGGCTTCGTCGGCAACGTCGCGCTCAAGACCTCCGAGGGCCTCGCCCGCATGCTGGGCGATTTCCTCAAGGAGGAATACACGCGCAACGTCTTCACGCGGCTCGCCGCGCTCGTCTCCTGGCCCGTGATCCGCGCCTTCCGCCGCCGCGTCGACCACCGGCGCTACAACGGCGCCGCGCTCCTCGGGCTGCGCGGCATCGTGGTGAAGAGCCACGGCTCGGCCGACCGGCTCGCCTTCGCCACCGCGATCGCGCGCGCCGCGAGCGAGGCGAGCCACGGGCTGCTCGAGCGCATCGGCGAGGAGGTCGCCGCGCTCGCCCCGGGCCTGCAGGCGCCGCCGTCCTCCGCGGAGCACGCGGCATGACGCAGTACGCCCGCATCACCGGCACCGGCAGCTACCTCCCGGAGAAGATCCTCACCAACCGCGACCTGGAATCGCGCGTCGAGACGAGCGACGAGTGGATCGTGGCTCGCACCGGCATCCGCGAGCGGCACATCGCGGCCGACGGCGAGTTCACGAGCGATCTCGCGCTCCACGCGTGCCGCAACGCGCTCGCCGCGGCGGGCCGCAAGCCGGACGACGTGGATCTCATCATCGTGGCGACCTCCACCCCCGACATGGTCTTCCCCTCGAGCGCGTGCCTGCTGCAGGGCAAGCTCGGCGTGACGCGCGGGGCGGCCTTCGACCTGCAGGCCGTGTGCTCGGGCTTCGTCTACGCGCTCGCCACGGCCGATCTCTTCGTGCGCTCGGGCCGGCACCGCTGCGCGCTCGTCGTGGGCGCGGAGATCTTCTCGCGCATCCTCGACTGGAAGGACCGCTCCACTTGCGTGCTCTTCGGCGACGGCGCGGGCGCGGTC
>DASUXK010000325.1:0-2684 GCA_036377935.1 Usitatibacter sp. | reverse complement strand
CGCGGCAAGGGGGAGGCTTCGGCGTACTGCTCGTGCTCGCACGGTGCCGGACGGACGATGAGCCGCTCCGCCGCGCGCAAGCGCTTCACGCGTGCGGACCTGCATGCGCAGACCGCCGGCGTCGAATGCCGCAAGGACGAGGGCGTGATCGACGAGATCCCGTCCGCGTACAAGGACATCGACCGCGTGATGCGGGCGCAGTCCGATCTCGTGGAGATCGTCGCGACCCTCAAGCAGATCCTCTGCGTGAAGGGGTAGTGCCCGACGCAAATTGACCCGACTTCGCCGCCGGCTCACACTCGGTGCGATCGGATCCTCGCCGATCGAATGGGGGTGGCGACGTGGGCCCTGTTCATGTCTCGGACACCTGGGAGCGCGGAAGCCCGTACGAGCGGTACGTGGGGCGATGGAGCCGTCTCGTGGCGCCGCCGTTTCTCGAATGGCTCGACGTTCCGGCGGGGAAGCGCTGGCTCGACGTAGGCTGCGGCACCGGCGCGCTGTCGGCCGCGATCCTGGACCAGTGCTTTCCCTCTTCGGTCGAAGGGGTCGAGCCTTCGGAGGGATTCCTGAAGACGGCGAAGGAGAACCTCGGGGACCGCGCCGCGCTTCACCAAGGCAGTGCTACCGCAATCCCGCTCGGTGATTCGTCGGTCGATGTCGTGGTTTCGGGACTGGTTTTGAACTTCATCCCCGACCCGCACGCCGCGATCGCCGAGATGGCGCGGGTGACGGGCGACGGCGGCACGATCGCCGCATACGTCTGGGATTACGCCGGCAGGATGGAGCTCATGCGCCACTTCTGGGACGCGGCTGCGGATCTCGATCCCGACGCGGCGAAGCTCGACGAAGGCGTGCGCTTCCCGCTCTGCACACCGATGGCGCTCGCGGATCTGTTCGCCGGCGCGGGACTCGAAGCGGTCGATGTCGAGCCGATCGATATCGAAACCCCATTCGAGAATTTCGACGACTACTGGCAGCCGTTCCTGGGCGGGCAGGGGCCGGCGCCCGCCTACGCCATGTCGCTCGATGAGGCGGCGAGGTCTCGGCTGCGTGAGCGGATCAAGGCGCGGCTGCCCGTCGCATCCGACGGTTCCATTCTGCTACGTGCGCGCGCATGGGCCGCGCGGGGCAAAGTCGCGGGATAGGCCGGGCGCGGTTTGCCCTATCATTCCGCTCATGAAAAGCTCCGACGCCAAACCCACCCGCAAGTCCCAGGTCGACGCCGTGCTGATGAAACTTCCGGGCGTCGTCTCGAAGAAGATCGGCGGGCTCGACGGCTACTTCGTGAACGACCGCATGTTCGCCTGCATCAGCGGCAACGGCGTCGGGCTGCGCCTGCCGGTCGCGATGGCGCGCGACCTGCAGTTCTCGCGCGAGAACGTCACATCCTTCCAGCCCGGCGGCGTGACGAGCACGAAGGAGTGGATCCAGATCGATCGCGCGGATGCCGCCGAGTACGAGAAGGACCTGGAGCTTTTCCAGGCCGCGCTCGACTTCGTGAAGGGCGGGCGATAACCCCGACCCTCGCCGCGGTCGTCCGCGAGCGCACCGGCCTCTCCTGGTCGCGCGCGCGCAAGCTCTGCAGCGATGGGCGGGTGACGGTCGATGGGGTGCGTTGCCTCGACCCGGCGACGCGCATCTCCGCCGACGCGGTCGTCACCATCGACGAGCAGGGACCGAGGATCGAGAAGGGCCCGCTCGCGAAGAGCGCGATCGTGTACTTCGACCGCGACGTCGTCGTCGTGGACAAGCCGGCTGGAATGCTGGCCGTGGCCGACGAGCCCGGCAACAAGGAGACGCTCGCCGAATACACGCGCACGTTGCTGCGTCGCATGGGTGGACGTGGAAGCGACGTCGGCCTGGGCGTGGTCCACCGTCTCGACAAGGACACGAGCGGCCTCATGGTGTTCACGCGCACGGCGGATGCGAAGCGCAACCTCGCCGCGCAATTCCGCGCGCACGACATCGATCGCGTCTATCACGCCATCGCCCACGGCGACGTTCCCGAGACGGACATCGAGACGCATCTGGTCATGGATCGCGGCGACGGGTTGCGCGGCTCGCACGGGGTTTATCGTCGTGCCCGGGGCGCTCCTCCCACCGATGCGAAGCGCTCCGTCACCCATGTGCGGCCGATCGAGGCGCTCAAGGGCGCGACGCTCGTCGAGTGCCGCCTGGAAACCGGCCGCCAGCACCAGATCCGCATCCACCTCGCCGAGCTCGGCCATCCGCTGGTCGGCGAGCGCGTCTACATCCGCGATTATTCAGGCCCGAAGATCGAGGCGCCTCGGACGATGCTGCATGCGCGGACGCTGGGGTTCACGCATCCCAGAACCGGTGAGCGGGTTTCGTTTGAGCGGGAGGCGCCGGACGATTTCCGGCAGATGCTGGAAGGGCTTCGCGGTTGATCAGATCCGCTGATCTGAACGGGATCGGCAACTCTTCGATGCTCAACCTTTGCCGGCTGTCCACGAGTCTCGAAGGGTTACAGTTCGGTTGAACGAGGGGGTGCCGGCCTTCGAGCCCTTGCGGTCGGCCACGAAGTAACCGTGTCGTTCGAACTGGAAGCTTTCCTCCGCTTGGCACGCCTTGAGCGAAAGTTCGAGAAACGCCCTCACCACCGTCTTGGCATTCGGATTCACGTCATCCAGGTAATTTCCCGTCCGCTTCCCCGGATTCGGCAT
>DASUXK010000324.1:0-8107 GCA_036377935.1 Usitatibacter sp. | reverse complement strand
CTGGTTCTCGGGATCGCGCAGCATCGCGAGCAGCGGCATCAGCCCGCCGCCCGGCGCGGGCGCGGACTTCACCTCCTTCGCCGCCTCGCCCATGCAGCCCAGCACGTTCTCGATGAGCTCCAGGTTGTCGATGAGCGCCGGGAGCTTGGCCGCGATGCGGTCGAGCGCGCCGCTCGCGTTCAGCTGGCCGAGCAGATCGATCAGGCGCGTGACGCCGCTCGAGTTGAGCTGGTCGACCATCATCGTCGCCTCGCCGGCGAGCGTGGCGAAGCGGCCGATCATGTCGTCGGTCACCGCATCCTCGGCCGCGCCCAGCACGCGCGCATAGCGCGCCACGCGCTCGAGGTCGCCGGTGCGCACCATCTCCGCGATCGCGGGCAGGGCGTCGGCGACGCCGCTGCGGTTCACCCGGTCGATCAGGTCGATCGCGAGGGACGCGGTTTCCGTGAGCCGCCCGACCATGTCGTCGGAGACCGAGTCGCGCGCCGCGCGCAGCAAGCCGTCGATCTCGGCGGAGGGCGCCGCCTGTTCCGTCGTCGCGTTCATGGCGTCCTCCTAGAGCAGTCCGCGGGCCGAGACCCAGTAGAGCTTGTTGTACGCGAGCTTGAACCAGTGGATCGAGCGCGTCGGCGGCCGCGGATCGGGCGGCTGGTTGTAGTTGAACATGGCGTAGGTCGCCTTGTCGCTGCCGGCCTGGATGAAGCAGAAGACCTTGCCGTCGTAGCGGCGCACGGGCGCGCCGAGCTTCACCATCGCCGCGATGTTCTCGCCGACCACCTCGGCCTCGAAGTGCGCCGTGGACCCGGCCTTGCTGATCGGCAGGTTCGTGGTGTCGCCCAGCACGAAGACGTTGTCGCGGCCTTCCATCTTGAGGGTGTAGCGGTCGGTGGGGATCCACCCGTTCTGGCCGAGCTTGTTCTGCTCGATCACCTCCATGCCGCGGTGCGCGGGGATGGAGATCAGCAGGTCGAAGCTCGTCTCGGAGCCTTCCTCGCTCTTCACCACCTTCTTCGCGCCGTCCACCTCCTTCAGGTTGAAGAGCGTCTCGTAGGTGATGCCGCGGCGCTCCATCTCGGGCGCCGCCCACTTGGCCACGTTCTCGAGGGTGTGCATGCGCCCGACCGGGTAGGTGTAGTGCAGCTGCACCTTGTCGAGGATGCCGCGCTCGCGGAAGTAGTCGTCGAGCATGAACGTGATCTCGAGCGGCGCCATCGGGCACTTGTGCGGCACGCCCATCGCGATCACCACGCGCCCGCCCTGGAACTCGCGCAGGCGGTTGAAGAGCTTCACCGCCGACTCCTCGGTGTAGAAGAACTCGGCGTTCTCCTTGAGCCCCGGCGTGGCCTCGGGATGGATGCGCGAGCCGGTGGCGATGGCGAGGAGGTCGTAGGCGACGACGCGCCCGCTCTTCGTCTTCACCTGGTTCCTGTCGAGCATGAACTCGGTCACCGGGTCGACCGAGAACTGGATCCCCGGCTCGAGCAGGCTCGCCTGGTCGCGGTAGAGCTCGTCGGGCGTCATGCGACCGACCGCGACGTAGAGCAGGCCCGGAAGGTACGCGTGCTTGTCCGAGGCCGAGAGCATCTCGAGCTGGACCTTGCCGGACTTGAGCTCCCCCTTCAGGCGACGCGCCAGGTTGTTCGCCAGGATCGTGCCTCCCATGCCGCCGCCGACGATCAGTACCTTCATTGCCCCTCCTCGCGGGTTATGTCACTGCGGTGATGTCCTCGCTCCACGCCGTTGCCACGGCCTCATTTCGAGCGGCGCGCCCGGACGTGCCACACGCCGCCTTCCTCGGTGGTGCCGATGTGCTCGTGCCCCACCTTCTTCAGCCATTGCGGGATCTCCGCCGACGACCCCTTGTCGCTCGACAGCACCTCGATCTCCTCGCCCACGTTCACCATCTTCATCGCGGCGATGAGCTCCATGAGCGGCCCCGGGCAGAAGCTGCCCCGCGCGTCGATCACCTTCCTGTCGGCCATGACGGCCCTCCCGTTGGATGCGCAATCGTCAGAAAGACCACACCTCGCCGCCCTCCGACTCGTCGAGGAACTGCATGAGGCCCATCGGCTCGCCGAGGCACGGCAGGAGCTGCTCCTGCTCGAGCGCGAGCACGTCCATCGCCATGGTGCAGGGATGCAGGCGCGCCCCGCCCAGGTCCACGGCGTTGGCGAAAAGCTCCTGGAACGGCGTCACCTTCTTCTCGTCGAGCAGGCGACCCATCGGCCCCTCGGCCGGGGCATGCTCGACGCGGCCCTTCACGAAATGGCGCAGGGCGTTCATCGAGAAGAACACGAGCACGGGACGGCCGCTCACCGCACCGACCGAAGCCATCATGGCCGCCATCTGCAGCTGCTCGCGCTTGTCCGAGACGCACACGATGCTGATCTTGCCGGAACCCATGGATCGCTTTCCCCGGGGCGCTTCGAGACCCCGCGACCCGATGCTACCGGGAATCGCGCGCCGGAACCTGCGCCGGCTCAAGGGAAAGCGAGGCAGGGCGCCCGCGCGGGACGCGGGCCGAATCTTCCAGCCTGCGGCGCCGCCCTTAAGGGCCGCTTAAAAAACGGGCGGCGCGCGAAAAATTCCGCCGGAACTCGGCCGCGCGCGCTTCATCCCAATCCCATCAGACACGATGGAGGTGCACCATGGGCACGAAACGTTGGCAGGACTGGGTGATGCTGATCTTCGGCATCTGGCTTTTCGTCGCGCCGTTCTGGATGGTCGGCTACGAGTCGACGGCGAGCGTGGCCGCGCGCAACTCGTACATCCTCGGAGTGCTGGTGTTCGCGTTCGGCTGGGCCGCGCTCGCCACGGCGAAGCGGTGGGAGGAATGGGTGGAGCTGGTGCTCGGCATCTGGCTCGTCATCTCCCCGTTCGTCCTCGGATTCTGGGGTACCGAGCACGGCGCGGGATGGAACCAGCTGATCCTGGGCATCCTGATCGGCCTGGACGCGATCTGGGCCCTGTCGAGCGCGCGGGCATCGCTGCCCCACGCGACGGCGTGACGCGGCAGGGCGGCTACCAGCCGCCCTTGCGGACCCACTCCTCGAGCATGGGGATGCGGTCCACGCCCCAGAAAGGCTCGCCGTCGGCGACGAAGAACGGCGAGCCGAAGACGCCCGCGGCGATCGCGGCGTCGACCTCGCCCTTCACCCGCTCCTTGAGCCGCGGATCCTCGATCGCGGCGGCGAGGGCGGCCTCGTCGAGCCCCGCCTCCTTCGCCACGGCGAGCATGTTCGCGGCATCGCCGATGTCGCGGTTGTCCACGAAGTAGGCACGGTAGAGCGAGCGCGCGAGGCGGCGCGCGGCCTGCGGGTCGCGCTCGTCGAGCGCGTAGAACGCCCGGCACGCGGCCACGGTCCCGATCGGGAAGCGATCGGGGTGCCGGTAGGCCACGCGATGCATGCGGGCGACACGCGCGAAGTCGCGCTTCGCGTAATCGCCCTTCAGCGGGATGTTCGTGAGCGGCGCCTGCCCGGTCACCTTGAAGATCGGACCGAGCAGGATCGGCCGCCAGCGCAACGGCCGCCCCAGCCTCCGCTCCAGGTCCTCCGCGAGCTCCGTGGCGATGTAGCCGTAGGGCGAGGAGAACTCGAAGTAGAAATCGACGGGAGCGGCCGCGGCGCTCATGGGCTGGGCTGGCTGTCGGACGATCCCGGGCGCGTCTCGACGAGCTGGAGCGGCTCGTTCTCGCCGGCGGCGCTCTCGCGGCGGCGGCGGCGCGGGCGCGTGCGACGCGGCTGCTCCTCTTCCTCGGCCGCCGGTGCGGGCGCCTCGCCCTGGGTCTCGACCAGCTCGAGCGGGGCCTGCACGGGCTCGCCGGCGGATCCCGACGCATCCGCGGCGCGGCGTCGGCGCTGCGGACGGTGATGCGGCTCCGGCTCCTGCACCACGTCGTGCTCGCTCACCGCGTGGAATTCCACGTGCGCGGGCCGGGCTGCGGGCGAGGGTGCCGGTGCGGCGCGCTCCACCTCGGGAAGCGCGGCTTGTGCCGGCTCTTCGGGGGGGCGCTCCTCTACGGGCCGGCTCTCGCGCGGCGGGCGCGGGGCTGCACGGACCTCGCGGACCTCGCGGGCCGGCTCCTCGTGGTGCGCAGGCTCGGGGGAGAAGCCCCCCGCGTTCGGGGCTTCGAACGGCGCCCCTTCGACGGCCGGCGTGCCTTCTCCCTCGCCGTGCGGCATCGGGGCCAGTCCCTCGCGCGACGTGCGCTCGCCGCCCCGGCGGCCGCGGCGACGGCGGCGTCCCCCGCCCGTTCCTTCCGCCGCGCCTTCTTCCTTCGCGGCGCTCACCGGGGGTTGTCCCTCGGCGCGCGCCATGCCTTCGGCCGCCTCGGCGTGCGGCGCTTCGGCGCCTCGCGGGCCCCGCTGGCGCGGCTCACGGGCCTCGCGCGGCTCACGAGCTTCGCGCGGCTCACGGGGTTCGCGTGGCTCACGGACCTCGCGCTGTTCGCGCACTTCGCGCGTCTCGCGGGCCTCCCGCGGCTCACGGGCCTCGCGCGGCTCACGGGCTTCGCGCGGTTCACGGGCTTCGCGCGGCTCGCCGCGCGGCGCTCCCTCGGGGCGTCGTTCCTGCCGCTCGCCGCCGCGGCGCGCTTCGCCGCGTCCTTCGCCGCGCCGGCCTTCGCCGCGACGACCCTCGCCACGCCGGCCTTCGCCGCGCTCGCCGCGCGCGCGCTCCTGGCGCTGTCCTTCGCGAGCCGGCTTCTTCTCCTCCAAGGCGGCCGTCGGGGTGGCCGCTCCGCGCGCCGGGACGGCGGGCGGGAGCTCGGCGGGCTTGCGCAGCCATCCGAACAGCCGGTCGAGCAGGCCGTGCCGCTCCTCGTGGGCCGCGCTCGCCGCCGCGGCGACCGGCGCCTGCGGCACGGGGCGCGGGGAAACGATGGGCTGTTGCACCGCGATCGGCGCGGGCTGGTCGGGCCGGATGCCCTTCACCAGCGGCTCGGCGCGCGGGCGCGCGGGTTCGGGCGCCTTGGTCGGCATGCCGATCGGCTCCTCCGGAGGCACCGTCACCAGCTCGTAGCTGGGCGTCTGCGTGTCGAGCTGCGCCGAGTCGTGGCGCAGGCGCTCCACGTGGTAATTGGGCGTCTGCAGGTTCGGGTTCGGGATGAGCAGCACGTGCACCTTGAGGCGCGCCTCGATCGCGAAGATGTCGGAGCGCTTCTCGTTGAGGAGGTACGTCGCGACGTCCACGGGGACCTGCGCGTGGATCGCGGCGGTGTTCTCCTTCATCGCCTCCTCCTGCAGGATGCGCAGCACGTGCAGCGCCGTGGAGGCCGTGTCGCGGATGTAGCCGGTGCCGTGGCAGCGCGGGCAGGGCGAGTGCGTCGTCTCCTCGAGCGAGGGCTGCAGGCGCTGGCGCGAGAGCTCGAGCAGCCCGAAGCGCGAGATCTTGCCGATCTGCACGCGCGCGCGGTCGTGGCGCAGCGCGTCGCGCAGGCGGTTCTCCACCTCGCGCTGGTTCTTCGCGCTCTCCATGTCGATGAAGTCGATCACGATGAGCCCGCCCAGGTCGCGCAGGCGCAGCTGGCGCGCCACCTCGTCGGCGGCTTCCAGGTTCGTGTTGAACGCGGTCTGCTCGATGTCGTGGCCGCGGGTGGCGCGCGCGCTGTTCACGTCGATCGCGACCAGCGCCTCGGTGTGGTCGATCACGATCGCGCCACCGGAGGGGAGCGTCACGTCGCGCCGATACGCGCTCTCGATCTGGTGCTCGATCTGGAAGCGCGAGAAGAGCGGGATGTCGTCCTTGTACATCTTGACCTTGTTCACGTTGCCCGGCATCACCGTGCTCATGAACGAATAGGCCTGGTCGAAGATCGCCTGCGTGTCGACGAGGATCTCGCCGATGTCGGGCTGGAAGAGGTCGCGGATCGCGCGCACCACCAGGCTCGACTCGAGGTAGATGAGGCACGGCCCCTTCTCCTCCTCGGCCGCCTTCTCGATCGCGTTCCAGAGCTGCAGGAGGTAGTTCAGGTCCCACTGCAGCTCCTCGACGGAGCGGCCGATGCCGGCGGTGCGGGCGATGAGGCTCATGCCGTCCGGGACCTGGAGCTGGTCCATCACCTCGCGCAGCTCGTTCCTCTCCTCGCCCTCGATGCGCCGCGAGACGCCGCCGCCGCGCGGGTTGTTGGGCATCAGCACCAGGTAGCGGCCGGCGAGCGAGATGTAGGTGGTGAGGGCGGCGCCCTTGTTGCCGCGCTCGTCCTTGTCGACCTGGACGATCATCTCGTGGCCGACCTTGAGCTGGGTGGCCATCTTGGAGCGGCCGAACTCCCCGCCGTCCGCGTTGACCATGTACTGCTTGGCGATCTCCTTGAACGGGAGGAAGCCGTGGCGCTCGGCGCCGTAGTCGACGAACACCGCCTCGAGCGAAGGCTCGACGCGGGTGATGACCCCCTTGTAGATGTTGCTCTTGCGCTGTTCCTTGCCAGCGGTCTCGATGTCCAGGTCGATGAGCTTCTGGCCATCGACGATCGCGACCCGCAGCTCCTCGGCCTGGGTCGCATTGAAAAGCATGCGCTTCATGTCTGCGTTCTCCCGCGCTCGAAACACGGAAGAGGGCCGGATTGCCGCGGCGCGATTCCCATGGGGAAACGGCCGCCCGGCCCGGGCGACGATGACTTCAGAAGTCGGTTCTTGGTGGCGTCACTGGAGAGTGAGCGGAGAAGGGACGATTTCTGGTTTTCTTCGTCTCGCTCCTGCGGGCCGAAGCGCGCAGAGGCGTGGAATGTGGTGCGTCGAGCGCGTGTGATTCGTTTACCATCGCTGCTTGGTCTCGCAGGCGAGCGACGTTGGCCTGCCCGGGCGCCGCATCGCGGACGCCCTCCTTGCGAAGCCGATCTCCGGCGAAGCGCTTGCTGCTCCGGCTTGGAAATCAACCACATATAGTATATACGCGGATGGCGACCGAAGGTAAAGCGGCGCACGGCGCCGCCCCGGCGGTGCGCTGGATCGAGGTGGGCGACGAAGAGGCCGGGCAGCGCATCGACAACTACCTCATCGCGCGCCTGAAGGGCGTGCCGAAGAGCCGCATCTACCGGATCCTGCGAAGCGGCGAGGTGCGCGTGAACAGCCGGCGCGTGGCCGCCTCCGACCGGGTCGCGGCCGGCGACCGCATCCGTATCCCGCCCCTGCGCATGGCCGAGCGGGGGGAGACGGTCCCCGCGCCGCACTTCCGGCTCCCGGTCCTCCACGAGGACGATGCGCTCCTCGCCATCGACAAGCCCGCCGGCATCGCGGTGCACGGGGGAAGCGGCGTGGCGCACGGGGTGATCGAGTCGCTGCGCTCGATGCGGCCGGACGCGCGCTACCTCGAGCTCGTCCACCGGCTCGACCGCGACACCTCCGGCGTGCTCCTCGTGGCCAAGAAGCGCTCGGCGCTCACCGCGCTGCACGAGATGCTGCGCTCGCACGCCATGGACAAGCGTTACCTCGTGGCGGTGCGGGGTCGCTTCCGCAACGAGGTCCAGCGCGTGAGCCTGGCGCTCGCGACGCGCCCGGCCGCCGAGGGCGGCAAGCGCGTGTCCGTCTCCGAAGGCGGGCAGGCCGCGGAGACGGTCTTCCGGCGCCTTTCCCGCGGCGCGCAATTCAGCCTCCTCGAAGCGCAGCTGCTCACCGGGCGCACGCACCAGATCCGCGTGCACCTCGCGCATCTCGGCCATCCCGTGCTCGGCGACGATCGCTATGGCGACTTCGAGCTGAACCGCCGCCTGCGCAAGGAGGGCCTCAAGCGCATGTTCCTGCACGCGGCCTCGCTCTCGTTCGACCATCCGGCGAGCGGCGAACGGATCACCCTCGCGTCGCCGCTGCCCGCCGAGCTCGCCCGCTTCCGCGACCGCTTCCTCGTCGAGGCCCGGGAATGAGCGGCTACGACTTGGTCGTCTTCGATTGGGACGGCACGCTGATGGATTCCACGCGCGTGATCGCCACGAGCCTGCAGGCCGCCTGCCGCGACGTGGGCACGCCCGTGCCGAGCGATTCGGAGGCGCTCTTCGTGATCGGGCTCAACATGGCCGACACGTTCGAGCGCGTGGCGCCGGGGCTCGATGCGCGGGCGCAGCGCCTCCTCGCCGAGCGCTACCGCCACCATTTCCTCGCGCGCGAGCACG
>DASUXK010000323.1:0-9436 GCA_036377935.1 Usitatibacter sp. | reverse complement strand
GGCCAGGCTTGCGACGATGGCGAGGGTGCCGAGGGTGAGCGTTCGTCTGTCCATGGCGCCAGTATAATTGCGCCACCCCCATGTTCTCCAAGATCCTGATCGCCAACCGCGGCGAAATCGCCTGCCGCGTGATCCGCACCTGCCGCCGCCTCGCGATCCGCACGGTCGCGGTGCACTCCTCGATCGATGCGCACGCGCTGCACGTGGAGCAGGCCGACGAGGCCTACCTGCTCGGCGGCCCGCGCCCGGCCGACTCGTACCTGCGCGGGGATCGCATCATCGCGGCGGCGAAGACGAGCGGCGCGCAGGCGATCCATCCGGGCTACGGGTTCCTCTCGGAGAACGAGGAATTCGCGCGCGCCGTCGAACGCGCGGGCCTCGTGTTCATCGGCCCCACGCCCGAGGCGATCGAGAAGATGGGCCTCAAGGATCGCGCCAAGGCGCTGATGGAGCGCGCGGGCGTGCCGGTCGTGCCCGGCTACCACGGCGAGGCGCAGGACGATGCGCTCCTCGCGCGCGAGGCGAAGCGCATCGGCTATCCCCTCCTCGTCAAGGCGGTGGCGGGCGGCGGCGGCAAGGGCATGCGCCTCGTCACGAAGGATTCCGAGCTCGCCCCGCAATTGGCGGCGGCGCGGCGCGAGGCGAAGGGCGCGTTCGGCGACGAGCGCGTGCTCCTCGAGCGCTTCGTGCAGGGCCCGCACCACATCGAGTTCCAGGTCTTCGGCGACACGCACGGGCACTACGTGCACCTCTTCGAGCGCGAGTGCTCGATCCAGCGCCGCCACCAGAAGGTGCTCGAGGAGACGCCCTCGCCGTTCGTGGACGAGGCGATGCGGGAACGCATGGGACAGGCCGCCGTCGCCGCCGCGCGCGCGATCGGCTATCGCGGCGCGGGCACCGTGGAGTTCATCGCGGGCGCCGACCACGCGTTCTACTTCATGGAGATGAACACGCGGCTGCAGGTCGAGCACCCGGTGACGGAGATGATCACCGGCGAGGACCTCGTCGAGTGGCAGCTGCGGGTGGCCGCGGGCGAGCCGCTGCCGCTCGCGCAGGACGGGATCCACGCCGCCGGCCATGCGATCGAGGTGCGGCTCTGCGCCGAGAGCCCCGCGAACGATTTCCTGCCGGAGACCGGACGCATCGGCCTGCTGCGCGAGCCGCGCACCGGCGAGGACGTGCGGCTCGAGACCGGCGTGCGGCAGGGCGACACCGTGAGCGTCTTCTACGACCCGATGATCGCGAAGCTCGTGGCGTGGGGCGCGGACCGCGGCGAGGCGGCGCGGCGCCTGCAAGCGGCGCTGGAGGAGACCGAGATCCTCGGCGTGAAGACGAACCTCGCCTTCCTCGAGCGCGTGGCGCGCCATCCCGCCTTCCTCGCGGGCGAGACCGACACGGCGTTCATCGAGCGCCACCGGGCGGACCTCCTTCCTGCGCCGGGCGCGGTGCCGATCGAGGCGCTCGTCGCGTGCACGGTGCGCGTTTTCCTCGACGAGGCGGCCGCCGCTTCCCGCGATCCCTCGCCCTGGAACGACACCACGGGCTGGCGCCTGAACCAGCCCAGGACGCGGCGCATGGCGCTGCGGCTCGCCGACGGCTCGGAGGTCGAGGTGGCGGCGGAGCACCGCGGCGATGTCCTCGCGGTCGCCGTGGGCGGCGAGCGCCACGAGGTGCGCGTCGGCCCGTCCGAAGGGGACCGCGTGCAGCTGGCCCTCGATGGCGAGACGTACTTCGCCCGCGTCGCGCGCCTGGGCGAGCGCCTTTCCGCGACGACGCCGCGCGGCCGCCACGAGCTCGCGCTCGTCGACCCCTTCCATTACGAGCCGGCGGACGCGCTGCCCGATGCGCGCCTCACCGCGCTCATGCCGGGGCGCGTGGTGAAGGTCCTCGCCGCCGAGGGCGCGAGCGTGCGCAAGGGGCAGGCGCTCATGATCCTCGAGGCGATGAAGATGGAGCACACCATCGTGAGCCCGCGCGAGGGCGTGATCGAGCGCGTGGCGTTCTCCGAGAACGACCTCGTCCCCGCGGACGCGCTGCTCTTCGCCTTCCGCGACTAGCTTCCCTTCCCGCGCGAAAGGATTTCGGGCCGCGGCGCGCCCGCGCCGCAAACATTGCCGCCCGCAAGCTTCGGCACAGCTTCGCGCAACGCCCACGCGCACGGCGCTCCACGCACCGGGCCGATATATCGCGGCACGATATAACTGCGAATCAACGCGTTGACGCCGCCGCTGGCCGCGCGGGCGGGACGACCCCTGCCGATCCGCCCACGGGCCGCGCGGATGGCACGAAGCCTGCAACTGTCGGGCTTTCGAGACAGGTGGAGGTTCCGATGCCCACGATCTCCCGGCGCGAGCTGCTCAAGTCCGCCGCGCTCTTTCCCGCCGCGGCCGTCGTGGCGACCACCGCGCCGATCCGGTTCGTGCCGCAGACGATGCCCCCGGCCGGGGGCCGCGCGCCCGACTACACGGCGCCCGCGCAGGGATTCCTCGATACGGCCGAGAAGGCGTTCGTCGAGGCCGCGGTCGCCCGCATCATTCCCGCGGACGACCTCGGGCCCGGAGCGAAGGAAGCCGGCGTCGCGGAGTTCATCGATCGCCAGCTCGCGGGGCCCTACGGCGCCGCCGAGACCTGGTACATGCAGGGCCCCTGGCAGCAAGGCACCGAGCAGCAGGGCTACCAGCTTCGGCTTTCGCCCTCGCAGCTCTACCGCGCCGCGATCCGCGAGATCGACGCCGCCGTGCGCAAGCGGCACGGCGACCGCCCCTTCGCGCAACTCGACGCCAACGCGCAGGACCAGCTGCTGCACGCGCTCGAGAGCGGCGACCTCAAGGTCTCGGGAGACCTCGGCAAGGAGTTCTTCGAGATGCTGGTCGTGAACACGGTCGAGGGCTTCCTCGCCGACCCCATTTACGGCGGCAACCGCGACTTCATCGGCTGGAAGCTCATCGGCTTCCCCGGCCCGCGCTACAACTACGTCGCCGAAATCGGCCAGTTCGGCAAGAAGTACGACATGCCCTTCGTGAGCATCGCGGGGCGCGACGCGGCGATCAAGGAGGCATGAGATGGCGACGAGACTTCCCCCGAAGGACGTGGTGCTGGTGGGCTTCGGCTGGACCGCGAGCATCCTCGCGAAGGAGCTGACGGACGTGGGGCTGCAGGTGGTCGCCCTCGAGCGCGGCGGCTTCCGCGACACGATCCCCGACTTCGCGCCCACGCACATCCAGGACGAGCTGCGCTACGCGGTGAGGAACGGCCTCTTCGAGGAGCCGCACCGCGAGACGCTCACCTTCCGCAACGACGTGTCGCAGGTCGCGCTGCCGATGCGCCAGCTCGGCTCCTTCCGGCCGGCGTCCGGCACGGGCGGCGCGGGCGTGCACTGGAACGGCCAGAACTGGCGCTTCCTCCCGAGCGATTTCGTGGCGCGCACGCACAACGAGCAGCGCTACGGAAAGAAGTTCATCCCCGGGGACATGACGATCCAGGACTGGGGCGTCACGTACGACGAGCTCGAGCCGCACTACGACGCGTTCGAGCGCCTGTGCGGGATCTCCGGCAAGGCCGGGAACCTCGCCGGGAAGATCCAGGAAGGCGGCAACCCGTTCGAGGGCGCGCGGCGCCGCGAGTATCCGCTGCCGCCGCTCAAGCGCTGCCATTCCACGGTGCTCTTCGACAAGGCGGCGCGCGAGGCGGGCTTCCACCCCTTCCCCGCCCCCGCGGCGAACACCTCCGAGCCGTACAAGAACCTCTACGGCGTGCAGATGGGCCAGTGCACCTTCTGCGGCTTCTGCGAGTGGTTCGGGTGCGGCAACTACTCGAAGGCGAGCCCGCAGGCGTGCGTGTTCCCGATCCTGCTCGGTCGCGACAACTTCGAGCTGCGCACGCAGTGCAACGTGACGCGCGTGCTGCGCGATTCGAGCGGCAAGCGCGCGACGGGCGTGACCTACGTGGACGTGACGGGCGAAGCGTACGAGCAGCCCGCCGACCTCGTGATCCTGTGCGCCTTCGCGCAGCACAACGTGCACCTGCTGCTGCTCTCGGCGATCGGCAAGCCCTACGACCCGCAGCGCAATGAAGGCGTCGTGGGGCGCAACTACGCGTACCAGATCACCTCCTCGGTGGACGTGTTCCTCGACGAGATCCTCAATCCCTTCATGGGCGCCGGTGCGCTGGGCCAGATCGTCGACGACTTCAACGGCGACAACTTCGACCACGGCCCCCATGGCTTCATCGGCGGCGGCTACATCGCCAACTGGAACACCGGCGGGCGGCCGATCCTGCAGCATCACCTGCCGGACAAGACGCCGAAGTGGGGCTCTGGCTTCAAGCGCGCGCTCGCCGAGAACTACCTCAAGTCGACGAGCCTCGCCACCCACGGCGCGGTGATGAGCTACCGCGGCAACTACCTCGACCTCGATCCCACCTACCGCGACGTGTACGGCAATCCGCTGCTGCGCCTCACCTTCGACTTCCACGACAACGAGCACAACATGTCGAAGTTCGTGACCGACCGCGCCGCCGAGATCGCCAAGGCGATGAAGCCGCGATCGATGCACGTGAAGCAGCGCAAGGGCCACTACTCCATCGTCCCCTACCAGACGACGCACAACACGGGAGGGGCGATCATGGGCACCGATCCGCGCACGAGCGTGGTGAACCGGTACCTGCAGTCGTGGGACGTGCCCAACGTCTTCGTGATGGGCGCGTGCGCGTTCCCGCAGAACCCGGGCTACAACCCCACCGGCACCGTGGGCGCGCTCACGTTCTGGGCGGCGCGCGCGATCAAGGAGCAGTACCTGCGCAATCCCGGCCCGCTCATGAGCGCATGAAGGAGAACGACATGACCTCCCGCAAGCTCCTTCTCGCCGCCGCCGCGGCGGCGCTCTCCGCGGCGCCCTTCGCGTTCGCGGTCGACACCGACTACGGCAAGATCGAGCGCGGCCGCTACCTCGTCCACGCCGGCGATTGCGCCGCCTGTCACACCGACGACGGGGGCAAGCCCTTCGCCGGCAACCGCGCGATCCCCACGCCGTTCGGGATCATCTACTCGTCGAACATCACGCCCGACCGCGAGACCGGCATCGGCAACTGGACCGACGAGCAGTTCTACCGCGCGATGCACGAGGGGATCGACGACGAGGGCAAGCATCTCTACCCGGCGTTTCCCTATCCGTGGTTCACGAAGATGACGCGCGACGACGTGCTCGCCATCAAGGCCTACCTCGATTCCCTCCGGCCGGTGCGCCAGGAGACGAAGGAGCCGGAGTTCCCGTGGCCGCTCAGCGTGCGCGAGTCGGTGGCCGGTTGGAACACGCTGTTCTTCAAGGCCGGGACCTTCCAGCCGAACCCGAAGAAATCGAAGGAGTGGAACCGTGGCGCGTATCTCGTCGAGGGGCCCGGGCACTGCTCGGCATGCCACAGCCCCAAGAACGTGCTGGGCGCCGTGAAGAAGAAGGACCGGTTCGAGGGCGGCAAGGGGGAAGGTTGGTACGCCGTGAGCCTCGACGGCGACAAGCGCTCGGGCCTCGGCGCGTGGACCCAGGACGAGATCGTCGAGTACCTGAAGACCGGCGCCAACGACCGCGCGCGCGCTGGGCCCCATGGCCGAGGTGGTGCACGACTCCACGATGTACCTCACGCGCGACGACCTGCGCGCGATCGCCGTGTACCTGAAGGACCTTCCCGCCGACCCGCGCGACGAGAACGTGAGCGTTCCGGGTCCGGACGACGCGAGCATGAAGCGCGGCCGCCTCGTGTACGTCGACCAGTGCGCCGGCTGCCACATGGAAAACGGCGAGGGCATCGCGCACGTGTTCCCTTCGATCAAGGGCAACACCGGCGTGCACGCGCAAGACCCGACCTCGCTCGCTCGCCTCGTGCTCGAGGGCGCGCGCAGCGCGAGGACCCCGGCGAAGCCGGAGGGCTTCGCGATGCCGGCCTTCGGCTGGAAGCTCTCGGACCAGGACATCGCCGACGTGCTCACCTACGTCCGCGCGAGCTGGGGCAACAGGGCAGAGCCCGTGAAGCCCTCCAAGATCGCCGACGTGCGCAAGCGCATCGCGGCCAACGGTTCCTGACCGGCCTCGCGGGGTTAAAGCTGAAACACGGAGACCGTGCTCTCCGTGGTCTCCGTGTTTCCGATTGGGCCGAGAGCGTCGCGAAAAGGAAGTCAATCCTTCGGCTGCCGCGCGAGCGGCTTGCCGTCGAGCCACGCGAGCAGGTTCGCGACCACGCCCGGTCCGAACTTGGAGAACACCGGCTCGTTCACGAAGCCCAGGTGCGGCGTGAGGACGACGTTCGGGCGGCGCGCGAGCGGGGAATCGGACGGCAGCGGCTCGTCGTCGTAGACGTCGAGCGCGGCCATCCCCGGCCGGCCCTGCTCGAGCGCGTGCGCGAGGGCGGCCATGTCGATCAGCGCCGAGCGCGCCGTGTTCACAAGGATCGCGTCCGGCCGCATCGTCGAAAGGCGCTTCGCGTCGAGGAGCTTGCGGGTCTCGGGCGAGGGCACCAGGTGCAGCGTCACCACCTTCGAGGTGGCGAGGAGCTCCTCGAGCGGGACCGACTTCGCCCCGCCCTGCTCCGCGCGCTCCGCCGTCATGTGGGGGCTCCAGGTCACGACCTCCATGCCGAAGGCCTTGCCCACCTGCCCCACGCGCGAGCCGATGCTGCCCAGGCCGACCACGCCGAGGCGCTCGCCGGCGAGCGTCGCGGGCAGCGGCCCCTCGTCGCGCCAGCCGCCGCGGCGCACCAGCGCGAGATAGGCCTCGAGGCGCTTGGCCGCGGCGAGGATGAGCGTCCACGTGAGCTCGGTGGTGCTCGCCTTCGAGTCGCCCATCTCGGTGCAGCCCACCGGGATGCCGCGCGCCTGGAAGGCGGCCTTGTCGTATTGGGTGTTGCGCGCGCCGGTGAAGACGAAGAGCTTCAGGCGCGGCAGCTGCGCGAGGAGCTCCGCCTTGAAGGGCGTGCGGTCGCGCACGACCACGATCGCGTCCGCGTCGCGGATGGCGTCGAGCAGCGCCTCCCCGCGCAGCCGCTCGTGGTGCACCCGCACGTCCGCGCGCGCGTCCACGGCGCTCCAGTCCGCGGTGCGGCGCAGCGACCGCTCGTAATCGTCGAGGACCACCACCTTCGGCCTTGCGCTCATGGACGGGCTCCTTCGCAGAGGGCGCGCACGTCCTTCGCACGCGCGAGGGTCCAGCAGGCGGCGCCGAGCGCCTGGGCACGGGACGGGCCGATCACCGGATCGGCGAGGCCGTGGAATTTCGATTCGAGGTCGGCATCGGTCATGGGCTTCGCGAGCGAGCCGATGGCGTGCTCGACGAACACGTGCTTCTTCTCGCCGTTCTTCAGCGTCACCGTGACGTCCGCCGACGCCTCGTCGATCGCGGCGTCGGCCGTCGCGTTCACCATGCGGCGCAGCGCCACGATGTCGGCGCGGCGGACGATCTCGTCGGTGTACTCCGATTCGCCCGCCCGCCCGAAGACGAGGCCCAGCGCGAATCCCTGGTACACGCTGAACTTGCCCTGCAGCCCGTCCTGGGGCTCCTTCCTGCCCGTGAGCTCGAGCACCAGCGGGTGCACGCGCAGGTCGACGCGCTCCACGTCTTCCGGCCTCACGCCCTGCTGCCGCAGCTGCGCGGCCGCATCGATGGTCGGGTGGATCACGATGCCGCACGCGAAGGGCTTGTACGTGTTGAACGAGATCTCGAAGCGCTCGCCGAGCTGGTCGGTGATCTCGCGCCAGTCGCACTTCGTGGACACCACCTGCGCGTAGCCGCGAGGCGCCTCGATCGCCCGGGGGCTGGCGGTGAAGCCGTTCTTCGCGAGGAGCGCGGACATGAGCCCCGCGCGCGCGGCGCCGCCCGGGTGGAAGGGCTTGGTCATGGTGCCGAACTGCTCGCGCATGCCGACGGGCTGGGAGGCCGCGATGCCGAGCGCCCATGCCGTGCGCGCTTCGTCCAGCTTCAGCAGCCGTGCGCAGGCCGCCGCGCTGCCCAGCACCCCGGTGGAGCCGGTGATGTGCCAGCCGCGATCGTAATGGTCGGGGTACATCATGTTGCCGATGCGGCACTCGACGTCCACGCCGAGCACCAGCGCATCGAGGAGCTCGCGGCCGCTCGCCCCGGTGACCTCGCCCAGCGCGAGGAGCGCCGAGGCCACGGGACCGGCCGGATGGATCACGGTCTTCAGGTGCGTGTCGTCGAAATCGAACGTGTGCGAGGTGATGCCGTTCACGAGCGCGGCGCTCGCCATGTCGACCTTCTCGGTCAGGCCGAGGATCGTGGCCTGGGGCGCCGGATCGAGCATCTTCACGGCGCCGAGCGCGGCCTCGGCCGCCTCGTGCCGCGCCGCGCCCACCGCGCAGCCGACCCAGTTGAAGAAGGTGCGCAGGGCCTCGTGGTCGACGGCATCGCCCCAGCCTCGGGAGGGATGCGTCGCGACGTACTTCGCGAGGACCTGCGTGACGGGTGGTGCGTTCGGATCGGCGGCGACCTGGGTGTTACGGGCCATAAAAGGAGGTTTCCTGGGAGATCGTTCGGGGAGGAGGCCGGCAGATTCTAATTTGCGTCGCGGTCCCGCCTTCGAGGAGCCTCCCATGGCAGCCAATCCCCAGCCCCAGTCCCGCACCATTCCGACGGTGAAGCTCCTGATCGACGGCCGGTTCGTCGAGTCGAAGGCCCGCGAGTGGCGCGACGTCGTGAACCCCGCCACGCAGGAGGTCCTCGCCCGCGTGCCGATGTGCGGGCCCGACGAGATCGATCGCGCCGTGAAGTCGGCCGCCCAGGCGTTCAAGGCCTGGCGCAGCACGCCCATCGCGGCGCGCGCGCGCATCATGCTCAAGCTGCAGGAGCTCGTCCGCCGCGACATGAAGAAGATCGCCGCGGTGCTCACCGACGAGCAGGGCAAGACCCTGCCGGACGCCGAGGGCGACGTCTTCCGCGGCCTCGAGGTGGTCGAGCACGCGTGCTCGATCGGGACGCTGACTCTCGGCGAATTCGCCGAGAACGTCGCGGGCAACGTCGACACGTATTTCATCCGCCAGCCGCTCGGCGTCTGCGCCATGATCACTCCCTGGAACTTCCCGATGGCTATCCCATCCTGGAAGCTCCTGCCCGCGCTTGTCTGCGGCAACACCTGCGTCATCAAGCCCGCGCAAGACACTCCCCTTTCCACCTTTAATCTCGTTCGTACCCTGGTTGACGCGGGCGTTCCGAAAGGCGTCCTCAATATCGTCACCGGCTTCGGATCAAAAGTCGGCGGCCCGCTGACCGAGCATCCCGACATTCGTGCAGTCTCCCTTACCGGGTCCACCGAGGTGGGCAGAATCGTCGGCACTTCGGCCGCGAAGTCTTTCAAGCATTGCTCGCTCGAACTGGGCGGCAAGAATCCCATGATCGTACTTGACGATGCCAACCTCGATCTCGCCATCGACGGCGGC
>DASUXK010000322.1:0-11737 GCA_036377935.1 Usitatibacter sp. | reverse complement strand
GCTCGCGGTCGCGATCGCCTATCCCTTCACGAAGCGCTTCTTCTGGATGCCGCAGGCCTGGCTCGGCATCGCCTTCGGGTTCGGCATCCCGATGGCGTTCGCCGCGCTCACCGATTCCGTGCCGCCGCTCGCCTGGGCGCTCCTCGCCGCCAACGTCTTCTGGACCATCGCCTACGACACCGAGTACGCGATGGTCGACCGCGACGACGACCTGAAGATCGGCATGCGCACCTCGGCCATCTTCTTCGGCCGGTACGACGTCGCCGCGGTGATGGCCTGCTACGCGCTCTTCGTCGCGATCCTCGCCGCGATCGGGTGGTGGCAGGGCTACGGCGGCTTCTACTACGCGGGCGTGCTCGGCGCGGCGGCGATCGCGCTCTCGCACTACGGCATGATCAAGGACCGCACGCGCGAGGGCTGCTTCCGCGCCTTCCGGCACAACAACTGGGTGGGCGCCGCGGTCTTCCTCGGCATCCTCGCCGACACCGTGCCCTGGGCGGCGCTCCTGGGCGGAGCCGCGCGTTGATCACCGTCGTCTACGCGCATCCCTATCCCCGGCATTCGCGGGCCTGCGCGGCGCTGCTGTCGCGGATCGAGGACCTGCCCGGCCTCACCGTGCGCTCGCTCTACGACCGCTATCCCGATTTCGACATCGACGCGGCGGCGGAGCAGGCGGCGCTCGCCGACGCGCGGCTCGTGGTCTGGATGCACCCGCTCTACTGGTACACGGCGCCCGCCCTCATGAAGCTCTGGTTCGAGCAGGTGCTGGTGAAGGGCTGGGCGTACGGCGAGGGCGGCGGCGCGCTCGCCGGCCGCGACTGCCTGTGGGTCACGACGACCGGGGGCGACGCGGGCGCGTTTTCGCCCGAAGGGCGTCACGCGCGCGAATTCGCGGCGTTCGTGCCGGTGGTGGAGCAGACGGCGCGCTTCTGCGCGATGAACTGGCTCGAGCCTTTCGTGGTGCACGGCGCGCATATCATTCCCGACGACGAGCTCCGGCGCGCGGCCGACGACCTGCGACGGCGACTCCAGGATTGGCTTCGCGTGCACAAACCCGTGGTTCGATGACTTTCCCGAATCGATGACGGAAGCGCTCATCTACCTCGCCGCCGCGACGCTGTGCGTGCCCATCGCGGCGCGGCTGGGGCTGGGTTCGGTGCTGGGCTACCTCATCGCCGGCGCCGTGATCGGCCCGTGGGGCCTGCGGCTCGCGGGCGACGTCGAGGCGACCAAGAACCTCGCGGAGCTGGGCGTGGTCCTCATGCTCTTCGTGATCGGCCTCGAGCTCGATCCGCGGCGCTTCCTCGCGATGCGCGGGGTCGTCTTCGGCGGCGGGACGGCGCAGCTCGCGGCGAGCGGGGCCGCGCTGGGCATCGCGCTGGTACTGCTCGGCCTGTCGTGGCAGGCGTCGCTCGTCGGCGGCCTCGCACTCGCGCTCTCCTCCACCGCGATCGCGATGCAGATCCTCGGCGAGCGCAACGAGCTGGACACGCCCACGGGGCGCTCGGCCTTCGGCATCCTCCTCTTCCAGGACATCGCGGCGATCCCGCTCATCGCGCTGGTGCCGTTCGTGGGCGCGGCGCACCGGGCCGGCACGAGCCCGGTCTGGATGCGCCTGGCGATCGCCGTCGCGGCCGTCGCGGGCGTGGTGGTGATCGGGCGCTACCTCACGCGCCCGCTGCTGCGGCTCATCGCGAAGGCGAACCTTCGCGAGGTGTTCACCGCCTTCGCGCTCCTCCTCGTGGTCGGCATCGCGGAGCTGATGCAGCTCGCGGGGCTTTCCATGGGCCTGGGCGCGTTCCTCGCGGGCGTGCTGCTCGCGGGCTCGGAATTCCGCCACGCGCTCGAAAGCGACCTCGAGCCGTTCAAGGGCCTGCTCCTCGGCCTCTTCTTCATCTCGGTCGGCATGACGATCGACTTCGGATTGCTCGCGACGCACCCCGGCACGGTAGCGCTGCTGCTCGCGGGCTTCCTCGTGCTGAAGATCGCCTCGCTCTGGGCGATCGCCTGCACCATCAAGCTCTGCCGCCACCGCTGGCTCTTCGCCTTCGTCCTGTCGCAGGGCGGCGAGTTCGCGTTCGTGGTCTTCGGCGCCGCGCGCGAGGCGCGCCTCTTCGACCCGCAGTGGGACGCCCTCCTCACCATCACCGTCGCCCTGTCCATGGCGACCACGCCGCTCCTGCTCCTCGCCTACGACCGCGTCGCCGGGCGAAGCCGCCGCGCCGAGCGCGAGCCCGACCGGCTCTCGGTGGAAGGCCCGGTGATCATCGCCGGCTTCGGGCGCTTCGGGCAGATCGTCGGGCGCCTGCTCTCCGCGAGCGGCGTGCGCGCGGTGGTGCTGGACCACGACCCGGACGAGGTCGATACGCTGCGCAAGTTCGGCTTCCGCGTGTACTACGGCGACGCGACGCGGCTCGACCTGCTCGAGGCGGCCGGCGCGCGCCAGGCGCGCCTCCTCGTGAACGCGATCGACGACGTGGAGGCGAGCCTCGCGCTGGTCGACCGCGTGCGCGAGAACTTCCCGGGCCTGCCGATCGTGAGCCGCGCGCGCAACGTGAGCCACTATTTCGAGCTCAGGCTGCGCGGGGTGGCGGTGGTCGAGCGCGAGACCTTCGAATCGGCGCTGCGCGCCGGGCGCGCGGCGCTCGAGGCCCTCGGCATGGAGCCGTACCGCGCGCGCGAGATGGCCGATGCGTTTCGGCGGCACAATATCGCGAGCGTGGACGCGACGCTGCCCTTCTACCAGGACGAGGCGCGGCGCATGACCATGGCGAAGGCCGGGCGCGAGGAGCTGGAGCGGCAGTTCGCGCGCGACCGCGAGCGCTTCGAGCGCGAGCACGGTGCGAACGGCGGACAATGATCGCCTTGCGGAGATCGATACGATGCGAATGAGCGCCATCCCGTTCGGCACCATCGGCGCCGAGACGCACCGCTCGAGCACCGAGGCCGGTGCCCGGCTCTTCATCGTCGACCGAGGACCCATGCGCGCCCTCATCGCGCTCCTCGCCGCCGCATGCGCCCTCGCGCTTTCCGGCTGCGGCACCCCGTGGGCCACCGTGCGCACGAGCCACGGCGCCGATCTCATGCTGCTCGGCTACGATCCCGTCGGCTACTTCCGGGAAGGCAGGCCGGTTCGAGGCCGGCACGACATCGCCGCGACGCACGAGGGGCGCACGTACTACTTCGCGAGCGACGCGGACCGGCGCGAGTTCCTCGGCGCGCCCTCGCGCTACGAGCCGCAGTACGGCGGCTTCTGCTCGAACGGCGCGGCGTACCGGGTGAAGCTCGGGAGCGATCCCACGCAGTTCGAGATCCGCGACGGGCGCCTCTTCGTCTTCGGCGACATCCTCGGCCACGAGTCCTGGCTCCTCGACGAGAAGGAGAACATCGCGCATGCCGACGCGGTGTGGCCGCAGATCCGCGACAAGGGCTGGCGCGAGGCGACGCTCGAGGGGTGGATCTTCCGCGTGCCCTGGTACAAGACGGGCGCGCGGCTGCGCGAGGAATGGCGCGCGAAGCATCCGGGCCACCCCGAGATCCGCTACGACACCGGCGGGTTGCTCGACAACATCGTCTTCAAGTACCCGGGCTGGCGCGCCCGCGAAGGCCACGACCAGGTGGCGCTCGGCGTGCCCGGGGAGCCCGACGATCCGCGGGGCGCGCGCAGATGAACGGCAACCGCTGGATCGTCGCGGGCGTGCGCACCCCGTTCGCGCGCGTCGACGGGCCGCTGCGCCGGCTCGATTCCGTCGCGCTCTCCGTGCCCGTGGCGAAGGCGATGGGCGCGCAGCTCGGCGCCGGCGACCGCCCCGACCTCGTCGTGTGGGGCACGGTCGCGCCCAACCTCGGCTGGAGCAACATCGCGCGCGAAGTCGTGGTCGACGCGCAGCTCGATCCGGCCACCCCGGCCTTCTCCACGGTGCTCGCGTGCGCCACCAGCATGGCCGCCGCGATCGAGGCGGCGGGAATGCTGGGCGGCCCGCGCTCGCTCGCGCTCTGCGGCGGGGTGGAGAGCATGAGCCGCGTGCAGATCGGCCTCGCGCAGGGGCTCTCCGACTGGATCCGCCGGGTGAGCCAGGCGCGCTCCGTGGGCGAGCGCATCGACCGGATCGCCGAGCTTCGCGCGCGCGACATCCGCCTGCACGTCCCGAGCATCGCCAACCGCGCCACCGGCAAGAGCATGGGCGAGCATTGCGAGGAGATGGCGAAGCAGTGGAACGTCGCGCGCGCCGACCAGGACCGCATCGCGCTGCAGTCCCACCAGCGCGCGGTGAGGGCGATGACCGAGGGCTTCTTCGACGACCTGGTGGTTCCCGTCGCGGGAATGGCGAAGGACGGCGTGCCGCGCGCCGACAGCTCGGCCGCGAAGCTCGCGACGCTGAAGCCCGCGTTCGACCGGGCGAGCGGGCACGGCACCCTCACCGCGGGCAACGCCTCGCCCCTCACGGACGGCGCGGCGGCGGTGTGGGTCGCCGACGACGCGGGCCTCGAGCGCCTGCCGCGCGGGCGGCCGCGCGCGCCTCGTGGACTGGGAGCTCGCCGCGGTGGACGTCTTCCACGAGGGCCTGCTCATGGCGCCGGCGTACGCGATCCCGCGCCTGCTCGCGCGCCACGGCCTCGCGCTCGCGTCGATCGACCTGTGGGAGCTGCACGAGGCGTTCGCGGCGCAGGTGCTGTGCAACGTCGCCGCGCTCGAGAGCGAGGATTTCCTGCGCGAGAAGGTGCGCGTCGACGCGCGGCTGGGCCCCTTTCCGTGGGAGCGCTTCAACCCGAACGGCGGGAGCATCGCGATCGGCCATCCGTTCGGCGCGACCGGCGCGCGCATCCTCTCGCAGGCGGTGAAGGAGCTCGCCGCGATGGGGCCGGGAAAGCGCGCGATCGTCTCCGTGTGCGCCGATGGCGGCCTCGCCGCCGTGGCGCTGCTCGAAAGCCACTGATGCGGGCCACGATCGATCCGCAAGACCGCCTCCTGCGAACCTCATGCCGAACGCTTCCGGCCGCGCCCTGCGCATCGACATCGCCGCCTGGCTGATCGCCGCGGCGCTCCTGCTCGCCGCGCTGCCGCTCGGGCTGCTGCCCGCGCTGCTCGCGGGCCTGCTGGTCTTCGAGCTGGTGCACCTGATCGCGCCGCGCCTGCGGCTCGGGCAGGGCGGGGCGGGAAGGCTCGCCGCGGTGGCGCTCATCGCCATCGCCGTGGCGGTGCTGCTCACGCTGCTGCTCTTCGCCGTGCTCGCCGCCGTGCACAGCGAGGGGCTCCCGCGGCTGCTGCAGAAGATGGCCGACATCCTCGACGAGTCGCGCGGGAAGCTTCCGGCGTGGGTGATCTCCTGGCTGCCGGCGGACGCCGATGCGTGGCGCGCCGCCGCCACCGACTGGCTGCACGAGCATGCGGCGGAGCTGCGCAAGCTGGGCGGCGAGGTCGGGCGCGTCATCGTGCACATCGTGATCGGCTTCGCGATCGGCGCGCTGGTGTCGCTGCGCGAGGCGCGCGGCGCGCAGGGCGGGGGACCGCTCGCCCACGCGCTCGGCGAAAGGGCGACGCGGCTCGGCGACGCCTTCCGGCGCGTGGTCTTCGCGCAGGTGCGCATCGCCGCGTTGAACGCCTTCTTCACCGCGATCTACCTCGTCGCGGTGTTGCCGCTCATCGGGATCCACCTGCCCTTCGCGAAGACGCTGGTGATCCTCACCTTCGTGGGCGGGCTCATCCCGATCGTGGGCAACCTCCTCTCCAACACCGTGATCGTCGTGATGAGCCTCAGCGTTTCGCTCGAGCTCGCGATCGCCTCGCTCGTGTTCCTGGTCGTGATCCACAAGCTCGAGTACTTCCTCAACGCGCGCATCGTGGGCCGCGGCATCCGCGCGAGCTCCTGGGAGCTGCTGGTGGCGATGCTGGCCATGGAGGCGGCGTTCGGCATGGCGGGGCTCGTCGCGGCGCCGATCTACTATGCATACCTCAAGGACGAGCTGGCGGGGCGGGGACTGATATGAACCCATCGACGTCGCGGTTGCGCGTGCAGAGCTTCGGGATCTCCCTCGACGGCTTCGGCGCCGGCCCGGACCAAAGCCTCGAGAACCCGCTCGGGGTGCGGGGGCCGGAGATCATGGAGTGGTTCTTCCCCACGCGGTTCTGGCGCGCGATGCAGGGCCAGGCGGGCGGCGAGGAGGGCGTGGACGATCGCGTGGCGCGCCAGGGCTTCGAGAACCTCGGCGCGTGGATCCTCGGCCGCAACATGTTCGGCCCGGTGCGCGGCCCATGGCCCGACGAGAGCTGGAAGGGGTGGTGGGGCGAGGAGCCGCCGTACCGCGTGCCGGTCTTCGTGCTCACGCACCACGCGCGGCCGAGCCTCGAGATGAGGGGCGGCACGGTGTTCCATTTCGTGACCGAAGGGATCGAGGCGGCGCTCGAGCGGGCGAAGGCGGCCGCGGGCGATCGCGACGTGCGCCTCGGCGGCGGCGTGGCCACCGTTCGCCAGTTCCTCGCCGCGCGCCTCGTCGACGAGATGCACCTGGCGGTGCGCCCCGTGCTTCTCGGCGCCGGCGAAGCGCTCTTCCAGGGCCTCGACCTTCCCGCGCTCGGGTACGAGGTCGCGCGGCACGTGCCGGGCGAGCGCGCGCTGCACGTCTTCGTCCGCAGGCGCGCGGGGAGCTGAGGGCGCGATGACGATCCATGGCCGGTGCCATTGCGGCAACATCGCGTTCGACCTCGCCTGGGAGCCGGAGCCCGCGGAGATTCCCGCGCGCGAATGCACGTGCTCCTTCTGCCGCAAGCACGGCGGGCTCTGGACCTCGAGCGCCTCGGCGCGGCTGGATGTGCGCATCGAGGATCCGGATCGCGTCACGCGCTACCGCTTCGGCACCGGCACCGCGGACTTCCACCTCTGCACGCGCTGCGGCGTCGTGCCGGTGGTGACGAGCGCGATCGAGGGCCGGCTCTACGCGGTGGCGAGCGTGAACGCGTTCGAGGGCGTGGAGGCTTCGCGCATCCGCCGCTCGCCCGCGAGCTTCGACGGCGAGGGCACCGACGATCGCCTGGAGCGGCGCAGGCGCAACTGGATCGCCGACGTGCGTTTCCACGAGGCGCGGCCGAGCGGCGACGAGGCCGCGATCCGCGCGGTGGTGGCGCGATGGATGGAAGCGAGCCGCGCGGGCGACCTCGAGACGGTCCTCGACCTCATGACCGACGACGCGGTGTTCCTGCTGCCCGGCGGACGGCGCATGGGCAAGGAGGAGTTCGCCAACGCCTCGCGCGCCATGCCGGGCGGCCAGGCGCCGAAGATCGACGGCGCCAGCGAGATCGAGGAGGTGCGCGTGGCGGGCGACTGGGCGTTCATCCGCACGCGCCTCGCCGTCACGGTGACGCCGCCGCAGGGCGCGCCGGTGGAACGCGCGGGGCACACGCTCACGATATTCCGCCGCGAGGCGGGGCGCTGGCGCCTCGCGCGCGACGCGAACCTGCTCGCGCCGGCGAAGGGCGGCTAGCGTGCGTCGCGGACCATGAAGACCGCGCGAATGCTCAGCGTCGAGGAGGCCCGCACCTTCTACGACCGCTTCGGCAAGAAGCAGGACCGCCAGTCGTTCTACGAGGCGCCCGCCCTCGAGGCGCTGGCCGCCAACGCGGACCTCGGCGCCGCGCACTCGGTGTTCGAGCTCGGCTGCGGCACCGGGCGCTACGCCGCCGAGCTGCTTCGCGATCGCCTCCCGCCCGATGCGACGTACCTCGGCGTGGATCTCAGCGCCACGATGGTCGGGCTCGCGTCGGAGCGCCTCGCGCCGTTCGGTGCTCGTGCCCGCGCCGCCACGGCATCCGGCGACGTGCGGTTCCCGCTGCCGGATGCGAGCGTGGATCGCGTTCTTTCCACCTACGTGCTCGACCTGCTGCCCGAGGACCGGATCCGCGAAGCGCTCTCCGAAGCGCGGCGCGTGCTGCGGCCGGGCGGGCTCGCGTGCTTCGCCGGCATCACGCCGGGAACGACGCCGGCATCGCGCGCGCTCATGGCGGCGTGGCGGCGGCTCTTCGAAATCAAGCCCGGCTGGCTGGGCGGATGCCGTCCGCTCGCGCTCGCGCCCCTGCTCGGGCCCGCGTGGCGCATCCGATTCCACCGTGTCGTCGTCGCGTGGGCGGTGGCGTCCGAAGTCCTCGTGGCGGCTCCGGTCCGCGCCGACTGAGGCCCGGTCAGCCCGGCCCGGGACCCGGGCGATCCTCCTCGCGGATGGTGCGGCGCACGTAGCGCACGCCGAGCGCCGCGAGCACCGCCACGATCGGGATCGCGATGCCGGAAGCGAGCTCGGCATCGACCCCGACGCCCGTCGTCTCGAGCGCCTTCGCGGCGTGGCCCACGAGGCCGACCACGTAGTAGGTGATCGCCGCGACCGAGAGCCCTTCCACCGTTTCCTGCAGGCGAAGCTGCAGCCGGGCGCGGCGATCCATGGAAGCGAGGAGCTGCCGGTTCTGCCGCTCGTGCATCACGTCCACGCGCGCGACGAGCAGGCTGTTCGAGCGCGACACGCGCTCGGACAGCTCGAGCAGCCGGTTCGACGCCGATTCGCACGTGGCCATGGCGGGCGCGAGGCGGCGCGCCATGAACTCCTCGATCGTCTGCGTGCCCTCGAGGCGCCGCTCGCGCAGCTCGCGGATGCGCGCCTTCACGAGCTCGTAGTAGGCGCGCGTCGCGCCGAGGCGGAAGCGCGAGGCCGCGATCGCGCTCTCCACCTGCGCCGAGAGCCGCGTGAGCCGCTCGAGCAGCGCCTCGTCGTCGCCGCGGCCGCTCGCGAGCTCGACCGCGACGTCGGCGAGGTCGCGCTCCATGGCGGCGAGGCGCGGCGCCGCGTCGCGCGCGATCGGCAGCGCGAGCAGCGCCATCATGCGGTAGGCCTCGATCTCGAAGAGGCGCTGCAGCGTGCGTCCCGCCTGGAAGCGCGAGAGCGAGCGGTCGATCACGAGGAAGCGACCGAACCCGTCGGCGTGGATGCGGCAATCGGTGAACGCCCCGGCCGCCCCGTCGCCCACCTCGGCGCCGATCACGTAGTTGCCGTCGAACGCCGCGGCGATCTCGCGCGCGCCCGGCATGGGCGTCGAGCGCTCGAGGATCTCGGCGTGGGCGGCGGTGAGCGTGCGCCCCGGGATCGCGGCGAGCCACCCGGCGGGCACGCGCGAGGCGGCGGATTGCGCGAAGCGCGCGGGGCCGAGCCCCGCGCAGAGGAACGTGTACGAGGAGAACTCCGTGTGACGCTCCCAACGCATGCGGAACGCGCCGAGGTCCGCGGAGAAATGGATCGCCTTCGCGTCCGGCGGCGCGACGCCCGCCTCGCGGCAGAGCGCGGCCACGTGGGCGTGCTCGCGCTCGCGAGCGGCCGCGTCCACCAGCACCGCGACATGGGAGGCGCGCAGCGGCGCGGCGAGCGCCTCGTGCGGGCGCGCGTGCACCTCGCCCGCGAGCTCGAAGCGCAGCGGATGGTCGTCGGGCAGCGGCACGCTCGTCTTCCTCCTCAGGGGGCGCGCTTCGACACGGCCGCGAGGATCCCCTCGAGGATCGCGATCGGCGGCGGCGGGCAGCCGGGCACGGCGACGTCCACGGGCAGCACCTTCGAGACGCCGCCGCAGGTGGCGTAGCTCGCGCCGAAGATGCCGCCGTCGCGCGCGCAGTCGCCGAGGGCGACGACGAGCTTGGGCGCGGGCATCGCCTCGTAGGCGATGCGCAGCGGCTCCTCCATGTTCTTCGTCACCGGGCCCGTGACGAGCAGCAGGTCCGCGTGGCGCGGGCTCGCCGCGAGCTTGATGCCGCGTCCCTCCAGGTTGTAGTACGGGTTGGAAAGCGCGTTCACCTCGAGCTCGCAGCCGTTGCACGAGCCCGCGTCCACCTCGCGGATCACGAGCGCGCGCCCGAGCAGGCGCAGGATCTCGTCCTCGATCTCGCCCGCGCGCACGCGCCAGTCCTCGCGCGGGGCGGGCGCGGGCTCCGTGACGAGTCCGGTGCGCAGGATCTTGAGGAAGATGGGAATCATCAGCAGTCGGTGCCCGAGTAGCCCAGGTTGAAGCTCTTGTTGATGAGCGGGAAGTCGGGAACGATGTTGCCCATGATGGCGTGCTCGACGAGCGGCCAGTTCTGCCACGAGGGATCGTGCGCGTGGGCGCGGCGGATGCGCCCGCCTTCCCCCGCCTCGATCGCCACGAAGACCTCGCCGCGCCAGCCTTCGACCCAGCCCACGCCGAAGGCGCCGGCGCGCGGCTCGGGCAGCGCCACGCGCACATCGCCCCCGGGCAGCGAGGCGAGGATCGCGCGCACCAGGCGCAGCGACTCGAAGAGCTCGTCGAAGCGGACGCGCACGCGGGCCGCCACGTCGCCGCGCGCGTCGACCTTCTTCTCCACGGCGAGTCGCGTGTAGGGCTCGACGGGGAAATCGACCCGCAGGTCGAGCGCCTGGCCGCTCGCGCGCCCGGCGAGGCCGATGAGCCCGAGCGTGCGCGCGAGCTCCGGCGTCACGCGCCCCGCGGTGATGAAGCGGTCCTGGAGCCCGGAGTGCTCGTCGAAGATCTCGCGCAGCTCGCGTGCCTCGCGCTCGACGGCATCGGCGCGCGCGGCGATCGCATCCCGCGCCGCGGCCTCGACGTCGCCGGCGACGCCGCCCGGCACCACGCGGTCCATCATCAGCCGGTGGCCGAAGACGCCGTCGCAGAGGCGCAGCCAGTCCTCGCGCAGCCGCGAGAATTGCGCGAGCGCGAAGGCGAAGGCCGCGTCGTTGCCGAGGTGTCCCAGATCGTTCAGGTGGTTCGCGATGCGCTCCATCTCGAGCATGAGCGCGCGCAGCCAGCGCGCCCGCGGCGCGACCTCCACGCCGAGGAGCGATTCGGCGGCCTGCGCGTAGGCCCAGGCATAGGTCACCGTGGAATCGCCCGAGCAGCGCCCGGCGAGGCGGTAGCCTTCGGCCACGGTGAAGTCGCCGAAGCGCCGGTCGATGCCCTTGTGCGTGTAGCCGAGCCGCTCCTCGAGGCGCAGCACCTTCTCGCCCACCACGGAGAAGCGGAAATGCCCCGGCTCGATCACGCCGGCGTGGATCGGCCCGACGGCGATCTCGTGCACGCCATCGCCTTCCACGCGCACGAAGGGATACGGCTCGATCGCATTGACGCGATAGGCCTCGGCATCGAAGTCGCGGCGCAGCGGATAGTCGGTCGGGCGCCACGCGCCGTGGCGAAGCCACGGCCGCACGTCCACGGCGCCTTCGGGGACGAGGCCCAGCAGGTCGTGCACCGCGCGCTGCATGCGGTTCGCGCAGGGGAAGAGCCCCGAGAGGTCGGGATAGGATTCCTCGCCCTCCGCGACGGCGAGCTCCAGCACCGAGAGGCCCTCGGCGGTCGCGTAGGCCGCGTCGACGGCAAAGGCCTCGCCCGCGTCTCGGCGGTCCGCGCCCCAGATCGCCACGAGGCGGCCGCCCGCCTCGTGCACGAGGCGCGCGCCTTCGATCCACTGCGCGGCGTTCACGCGCGCGACGCTCGCCGGCAGCTCGCCGAAGAGGCGTCGCTGCGCGATGGGAAGGCCCGGGATCGGCATCGACGTCGCCGCGCTCAGCCGAGGAGCTTCGCCGCCTGCTGGTACCAGGCGGCGAGGTACGGCGGGATGTAGAGCCCGAGCATGAGGCCCAGCCCCAGGTGGATGAACACCGGCGCGAGCGCGGGCTGGTAGGGCAGGCGCGTGAGGTTCGTCTCGCCGAAGACCATCGGCTGCACGCGGCCGAAGAT
>DASUXK010000321.1:0-2524 GCA_036377935.1 Usitatibacter sp. | reverse complement strand
GTGCGTTCCTGGAAATTTACCGAGAAGCGATCCGGCGATATGGCGATGAACAGCTGTCCGACGCCGGCGGGCTTGCCGTCATCGGTGGTCAACGATCCGGCATCCGCGGATGCGAGCGCTCCGGTCAACGTGGCGGCCAGGACCTCCACCATGAGCGCGAGCGCGGCGCCCTTGTAACCGCCGAACGGCGCCATCGATCCGCCATCCAGGATCGCGCGAGCCGCGGTCGTCGGTTGCCCGCTGTCGTCGAACCCCCAGCCCTCCGGCACCGGCTCGTTGCGCTCCGCCTTGAGAAGCACTTCCCCGCGCGCGACGACGCTGCACGCCTGGTCGATCACGATCGGATCGCCTCCCGCCACCGGGGCCGAGAATGCGATCGGATTCGTGCCGAACCGGGGCGTCCTTCCACCCCATGGCGCGACGACCGCCGGAGCATTGGCGAACCCCAGGCCCACCAGCCCCATGTCCGCGAGACGCTCCACGTGGTGCCCCATGACGCCCGAGTTGTACGAATTGAAAATCGACGCCGCCGCGATTCCCTGGGAATGCGCGTGCTCGGCCAATCTCGCCAGGGCGATTTCGATCGCCGGATGAGCGAAGCCGTTCGCGGCGTCCACGCGCAGGGCCGCCGGGCCGGATACGAAGATCGCGGGTTGTGCATCGCCCCTCACCTTCCCCGACCGCAAGTGGGCGCAGTACGTCGGCAGTCGAAGCAGCCCATGGCTCGCGATGCCGTCGGCCTCGGCGGCGGCGAGCGACTTCGCCACGATGCGGGCATTCGATTCGCTCGCGCCCGATGCGAGAAGCGCCCGGTGCGCCAGGTCCTCGATCTGCGCGAGCGTCAGGCTCGGCAAGGCGTCACTCGAGCTTGAGATGGGCTTTCCGGATCACATCGGCCCACTTGTCCGATTCGGCCTTCAGGTATTCGCCGAGCTCCTCGGGCGAACCGGAGAGGAAGTTGAAGCCGAGCGGCGCCAGGCGCTTGCGAACCTCGGGATCGTTCACGGCGGCCACGATCTCGCGGTTGAGCTTGTCCACGATGGGACGAGGCGTCCCGGCCGGCACGAAGAAGCCCCACCACAGGTCCACCTGGTAGCCCGGCAGCTTCTCCGCCACGGTCGGCACGTCGGGCAGCTCCGCGATGCGCTGGGGACTCGTCACCGCGATCGCGCGAAGCTGTCCGGACTTGATGTAGCGCATGACGAGCGGGACCGTGCCGATCGCGACATCGATGTTCTTCCCCAGCAGCGCGGTGATCATGGGGCCGCCGCCCTTGTAGGGCACATGAAGCGCCCGGGTGCCCGCCATCATGCCGAGCAGCTCGCCCGCCATATGCGCGGTGCTTCCGGCGCCGAACGAGCCGTAGCTCACCTTCCCCGGCTCGGCGCGCATGCGCGCGAGCAGCTCGTCGACGTTCCCGATGGGCCGGTCCGCGTGCGGATTCACGACGATGGCATGCGTCACCCAGGCCGGCCTCACGACAGGCTCGAAGTCCGTCATCGCGTTGAACGAGAGGTCCTTGTGCAGCAGCGGGTTGAGGACCATGTTGGTCGTATCGAGCAGGACCGTATAGCCGTCGGCGGGCGCCCGCGCGGCGATTCCGCCCGCCACGATCCCGTTCGCGCCCGGCTTGTTGTCGATGATCACCGACTGCCCGGTCGACTCCGTGATCTTCGCGCCGATCGTGCGCACCAGGACGTCGGAGCCGCCGCCGGTCGCGAACGGCACGATGAAGCGGATGGGCTTCGACGGATACGAGTCTTCCCCCGCCGCCGCGAAGGACAAAAGCGCGGCAAGCGATGCCGCGACCATGGCGCGCACGAATCTCATATCGTCCTCCTCGGGGAAGCACAGAGCGCCGCGGTGAGCCGCGACAGGTCGGGCGCCTTGTCGAGCCGCTCCACCTCCTCGACGATGCGCGCCGCGTTCGCCTCGCCGATCAGGGAATCGGCGCAAGCGTGGAACTTGCCCACGAACTCCTCGGGCGTGAACGGATTGCGGGGATCGCCCCGCTGGTAATCGACTCGATGGGTGTAAGTGGCCCCTGCCTTGGTGGTGAGCGTCACGATCGATGGCATCGACATCGGCCGCAGCGGCACCTTGTCCAGCTCCGGATCGGCCTGCGCGTCGATCCTGTCGGCGATCTCGTGGATGCGCGGATCGTCGAAGCGCGACGGATCGAAGTCCGCGACCTCGAGCCTCCCGCCCTGGAGAAGGCCCACCGCGATGCTGTACGGCAGGCTCATCTGCGCGTCGAGCTCGTTGCGCGGCCGGAACTTGCGCTCCCGGTCGCCGTGATAGTCGATGCAGTAGGGGACGAGGAAGGTCTTGATGCGGTAGCGCAGCGATGCGATGTCGTCGATGCCGATGCCGTGCTTGTCCATGAGCTCGAGCGTGGCCTCCAGCGGCGCCGCATTGCCGTCGCAAAACGGATAACGCTTGAAGGAGGTGTCGAGGATGTCGTATCGCGTCCCGAGCTCGGCGAGCAGCCGCTCCGGCCGGGACTCGGCGGACAGGACGCGGA
>DASUXK010000320.1:0-4931 GCA_036377935.1 Usitatibacter sp. | reverse complement strand
GCCCAAGGGCCCGCTCGAGGCCTGGCTGGGGTTCTGAGCGATGGGCCTGGAGAACTTCGCCCTCGGGTTCTCGATCGCGGTCACGCCGTTCAACCTGTTCATCGCGGTCATCGGCATCACGCTGGGGACCATCATCGGCGTCCTGCCCGGGCTCGGCGGCGCCAACGGCGTCGCGATCCTGCTGCCCCTGACGTTCACGATGCCGCCGACCTCGGCGATCATCCTGCTCACGTCGCTCTACTGGGGAGCGCTGTTCGGCGGCGCGATCACCTCGGTGCTGTTCAACATCCCCGGCGAGCCGTGGTCGGTCGCCACGACCTTCGACGGCTATCCGCTGGCACGGCGAGGGCAGGGGGGCCAGGCGCTCACCGCCGCCTTTACCTCGTCGTTCATCGGCGCGCTGTTCGCGGTCATCATGATCACGGTCCTCGCGCCGCTCGTCGCGAAGTTCGCGCTCAAGTTCGGCCCGCCGGAGTTCTTCTCGGTCTACCTGCTCACGTTCAGCGCGTTCGTCGGCATGAGCAAGGGCGCGGCGTTCAAGACGATCGCCGCGATGATGCTCGGCTTCGCCATGGCGGCCGTCGGCATCGACACGGTCACGGGGCAGTTGCGGCTCACCTTCGGTTTCGCGGAGCTGCTGAAGGGCTTCGACTTCCTCATCGCGGTGATCGGCCTCTTCGGCATCGGCGAGATCCTGCTCACCATCGAGGAGGGGCTCGAGTTCAAGGGCGCGAAGGCGAAGCTCAACGCGAAGGTCGTGCTGGAGACGTGGAAGGAGCTGCCGAAGTACTGGAAGACCTACCTGCGCAGCGCGGCCGTCGGCTGCATGATGGGCATCGTGCCGGGCGGCGCCACGCCGGCCTCGTTCATGAGCTACGGCATCGCGAAGAAGATGTCGCGCGACGGCGAGAAGTTCGGCACCGGCGTGATCGAGGGCGTGCTCGCGCCGGAGACCGCGGCCCACGCCGCCGGCACCTCGGCGCTCCTGCCCATGATCACGCTGGGCGTGCCGGGCTCGCCCACGGCGGCCGTGCTCCTCGGGGGCCTGCTCATCTGGGGCCTGCAGCCGGGCCCGCTCCTCTTCACCGAGAAGGCGGACTTCGTCTGGGGCCTCATCGCCTCGATGTACCTCGGCAACATCGCGGGGCTGATCGTGGTGCTCACGTGCGTGCCGCTCTTCGCGGCGATCCTGCGCGTGCCGTTCGCGATCATCGCGCCGGTGATCCTCGTGATCTGCGCGATCGGCGCCTACACGGTGCACAACGACATCTTCGACGTGTACCTGATGGTCGTCTTCGGGATCATGGGCTACGTCTTCAAGAAGCTCGACTACCCGCTCGCCCCGCTCGTGCTGGCCCTCGTGCTCGGCGACAACGCCGAGAACGGGTTCCGCCAGTCGATGCTGATCTCGCAGGGGGACATGCGCATCTTCTTCAGCAACGGCCTGGTGGGCGGCATCACCGCGCTCTCGCTGGTCCTGCTCTTCTGGCCGGCGATCTCGAAGCTCATCGACATCGCGCGCGGACGGAACGGCTCGGGGCCGACGACGGTCGACTGACGGTAGACTGGCGGGACCGGCGCCCGGGGGGCTTCGGCCCGCCCGGGCGTTTTTCTTTCTTGCGAGGGAGGTTTCCATGCCGGTGATCGCGATGACCCAGGAAATGGCCACGCTCGGCAAGGACGTGGCGCTCGGCGTGTGCGACGCGCTCGGCCTGCAGCAGGTCCGGCACGAGGTGGGCGACGTGGTCGCCGGCAGGATGCACGTGAAGAAGAGCCTCATCCGGCGCATCCGCGAGGGCAAGGCGAGCCGGATCGAGAAATGGGCGGCCGACGAGAAGACCATCTCGATCTTCACCGCCGAGGAGGTCTACGACCTCGCCGTGAAGGGCGACGTGCTGATCCGCGGATGGGGCGGCACGCTGCTGCTGCGCAACGTCCCGCACATCGCGCGCATTCGCGTCTGCGCGCCGATGGAGCTGCGCATCCAGCGCCTCATGGAGCGGCTGGAGACCGACGACGAGGACCTCGCGCGCCGCGAGATCGAGGTGGACGACGCCGCGCGCGCCTCGCGCATGGAGGAGCACTTCAACGTGCGCTGGGGCGATCCGACGCTCTACGACCTCACGCTCAACACCGAGCGCGTTCCCATCGCGCAATGCGTCGAGCAGGTGATCGCGCTCGTGAAGAGCAAGGCGTTCCAGGAGACGCCCGAGTCGCGCCGGCTGCTCGCCGACCTCGCGCTGCAGGCGCGGGCGCGCGCGGCGCTGCGCGCCGACGAGCGCACCGACGGCATCGACGTGGACATCCAGGTGAGCGGCGGCGAGGCGATCCTGCGCGGCATCGTCGTGGACGACCGCGAGAAGCGCCTGTGCGAGGAGGTCGTGCGCTCGGTGGCGGGCGTGGCGGGCGTGCGCGACGAGCTGCGCATCATGGCAGGCGGGCTCTACCGCTTTCCTTCCCACCCCCGGCAGGCGTGAGGTGCCGCCCTTCGGCCCCGCGAGCCGGGGTGAGCGCAGCCTTCGCGCTCAGATCTTCCCGGCGTGCTTCAGCCGGGAAAGCGTCTCCGCGGAGAGGTTGAGGTAGGAGGCGAGCTCCTTCTTCGGCACGCGCTCCGAGAGCTCGGGATGCTTGCGCAGGAACCGGTGCACGCGCCCGGGCGCGTCGAGGAGGTGCAGCGTGATGGTGTGCGCCATCACCTCGCTCATGAGGTACATGACCTCGTACTCGAAGTCGTCCTTGAGGTCGGGGTGCGCGTCGAGGAAGCTCGCCCATTGCGGCAGCGGCATCTTGGCCACGCGCGCCTTGGTGACGCAGCGGATCGAGTAGGGCGCGGGCGTGCGCAGCTTCCACGCCGCGTAGCTCGTGTCCATGTCGTCCTCCTTCGCGAAGCGCAGGATCATCTCCTTGCCTTCCGGGCTCGCGACCACGCGCTTGAGGATGCCGTCGATCACGAAGTACTGCTCCATCTCGTGCGCGCCCTGCGAGAGCAGCATGTCGCCCTTGCGGTAGTCCATGATGTGCAGGACCGACTCGAGCTCCTCGAAGGCGCGCGGCTTGAGCCTTCGCAGCACGATGTTCTGGCGCAGCCGCTCGCGGATCTCCTGGAGCTGGGGATGGTTCACGAGGAGCGTCATGGGGTGGGGCGTTGCGGGTTGCGGAAGTTGACCCGAGTCAAGCGCGCGCGCGGGGTCAAAATTGACCGCCATCAAGGCCCCGTTCTCGGGGCGTTTCTTAACATTGTAGCCTGATTCCAGCGGCGGCCTTCCCCGCCGCCCGCCGCTCCCAACCCGTTTTGAGATCCCGCGAGCGCCCTGCCGGCCCGCGGGCACGCCCCCTCGGAGGAAAAAACCATGGCAACCGTGACCGAATCCGCCGCCGCATCGGCCAAGCCCCAGGCAGGCCCGTCCGCCGCCCCGCAATCCGCCGAGACCGACGGCTTCCAGCTGGTGATCGAGGCCCTGAAGCTCAACGGCATCGACACCATCTTCGGCCTGCCCGGAATCCCCATCACCGACCTCACCCGCAAGGCGCAGGGCGCGGGGATGCGCGTGATCTCCTTCCGCCACGAGCAGAACGCGGGCTACGCCGCGTCGATCGCCGGCTTCCTCACGCAGAAGCCGGGCGTGTGCCTCACGGTGTCCGCCCCGGGCTTCCTGAACGGCCTCACCGCGCTCGCGAACGCGACCACCAACTGCTTCCCGATGATCCTCGTCTCCGGCTCCTCGGAGCGCGAGGTGGTGGACCTGCAGCAGGGCGACTACGAGGAGATGGACCAGCTCGCGATCGCCAAGCCGCTGTGCAAGGCGGCCTTCCGCGTGCTGCACGCCGAGGACATCGGCGTGGGCATCGCGCGCGCCATCCGCGCCGCGGTCTCCGGCCGTCCGGGCGGCGTGTACCTCGACCTTCCCGCGAAGCTCTTCCCGCAGTCGCTCGACGCCGAGCTCGGCAAGAAGTCGCTCATCAAGGTGGTCGATCCCGCGCCGCGCCAGATCCCCGGCGAGGAAGCGGTGAAGCGCGCGCTCGAGCTCCTCAAGGGCGCGAAGAAGCCGCTCATCCTGCTCGGCAAGGGCGCGGCCTACGCGCAGGCCGATGCGGACATCAAGGCGCTCGTCGAGAAGACCGGCATTCCGTACCTGCCGATGTCGATGGCGAAGGGCATCCTTCCCGACACGCATCCGCAGTGCGCCTCCGCGGCGCGCTCCTTCGTGCTGCCCGAGGCCGACGTCGTGCTGCTCGTCGGCGCGCGCCTGAACTGGCTGCTCTCGCACGGCAAGGGCAAGACGTGGGGCGGCAAGGGCTCGAAGGCGTGGGGCGGCCAGAAGTTCATCCAGGTCGACATCTCGCCCACCGAGGCCGACAGCAACGTGAAGATCGACGCGCCGGTCGTGGGCGACATCGGCTCGTGCGTGGCGGAGCTGCTCAAGGGCATCGGCGGCATCAAGGCGCCGGCCGAGTGGACCTCCGCGGTGAACGAGCGCAAGAACAAGAACATCGCCAAGATGGCCGAGAAGCTCGCCGAGAATCCCTCGCCGATGAGCTTCCACAGCGCGTTGAACGTCGTGCGCGACATCGTCAAGGCGAATCCCGACGCCTACCTCGTGAACGAGGGCGCCAACGCGCTCGACTTCACGCGCTCGATCGTCGACATGTACAAGCCGCGCAAGCGCCTGGACGTCGGCACCTGGGGCGTGATGGGCATCGGCATGGGCTTTGCCGTGGCGGCCGCCGTGGTAAGCGGTGAGCCCGTGATCGCGGTTGAGGGCGACAGTGCGTTCGGTTTTTCCGGCATGGAAGTCGAGACCATCTGCCGTTACAACCTGCCAGTCTGCGTGGTGATTTTGAACAACAACGGCGTCTACCGTGGCGATGAAGTCAATCCGACGGGCGGCCGCGATCCGGCACCTCTGGTCTTCGTCAAGGATGCACGCTAT
>DASUXK010000319.1:0-4662 GCA_036377935.1 Usitatibacter sp. | reverse complement strand
GCGAGGCCTTCCAGCACGTGGCCGCGCTCGCGGGCCTTGCGCAGGTCGTACACCGTGCGGCGCGTGACCACCTCGCGGCGGTGGCGCAGGAAGAACTCGAGGAACTGCCTGAGGTTGAGGAGCTTCGGCTGCCCGTCGACGAGGGCCACCATGTTCATGCCGAACGTCTCCTGCATCTGCGTGAGCTTGTACAGGTTGTTCAGCACGATCTCGGCGACCTCGCCGCGCTTGAGCTCGATCACCGCGCGCATGCCCGACTTGTCGGACTCGTCGCGCAGGTCGGCGATGCCCTCGAGGCGCTTCTCGCGCACCATCTCGCCGATCTTCATGAGGAGCTGCGCCTTGTTCACCTGGTAGGGCAGCTCGTCGATGATGATCGCCTGCCGCCCGCCCTTGTCGAGGTCCTCGACGTGGGTGCGCGCGCGCATCACCACGCGGCCGCGCCCGGTGCGGTAGCCCTCCTGAAGGCCGCCCACGCCGTAGATGATCCCGGCGGTCGGGAAATCCGGGGCGGGGATGATCTTGATCAGCTCGGCGATCGGGGTCGCGGGCTCCTCGAGGAGCTTCAGGCACGCATCGACCACCTCGCCGAGGTTGTGCGGCGGGATGTTCGTCGCCATGCCGACGGCGATGCCGGAAGAGCCGTTCACGAGGAGGTTCGGGAAGCGCGCGGGAAGGATCAGCGGCTCCTGCTCGCTCCCGTCGTAGTTGGGACCGAAGTCGACGGTCTCCTTGTCGAGGTCCGCGAGCAGCTCGTGGGCGATCTTCGCCATGCGGATCTCGGTGTAGCGCATGGCCGCCGCGTTGTCGCCGTCCACCGAGCCGAAGTTGCCCTGCCCGTCCACGAGCGGATAGCGCAGGCTGAAATCCTGGGCCATGCGCACGATCGTGTCGTACACCGCGGTGTCGCCGTGCGGGTGGTACTTGCCGATGACGTCGCCCACGATGCGCGCCGATTTCTTGTACGCCTTGTTCCAGTCGTTGGAGAGCTCGTGCATCGCGAAAAGCACGCGGCGATGCACGGGCTTGAGGCCATCGCGCACGTCGGGGAGCGCCCGACCGACGATGACGCTCATCGCGTAATCGAGGTAGGAGCGCCGCATCTCCTGCTCGAGGCTGACGGGGTGCGTTTCTTTCGCGAAGGATTCCATGGGCTTCCGGAGGGCCGCGCGCGCGGCGTTGGCCGTAAATGCTTGTTTTTTCAATACATTACGGCGAAATGCCGAATGCAAATTATATCACGCGGCCACGGCACTTTCCAACGCGAGGCGGGGTCATAAGGGCGTGGCCTGGTCGCAACCACCCGCCCCGGCATCCGGCACCAACGGACCGTTCCCGTTGTGAAGGGAATGGCCCGTTGTGTATGATGTTGCGAGCAGTTTTCGGGCGGTGAGCCAGAGAAACCCAAAGCGGCACAACAACCATCCAATTTTCTCGGGAGTTCCCAATATGACGATTTCCTCCAAGCTTGCCCTCGGAAGCGCGCTCCTCGCGCTGGCGGCCGGCTCCGCCTACGCCGACTTCACGCCCAACCTCCAGGATTCCGCCGGCCACGCCGTCCGCGACGGCGCGGGCCATTGCGTCGTCACGTCCGGTGTGGTGCTTCCCGAGTGCGCCGCTGCTCCGGCCGCTCCGGCGCCCGCCGCGCCCGCCGCCCCGTCGGAGCCCGCCACGCCGGCGCCCGCTCCCGCGCCCGCGCCGGAGCCCGCCAAGCCCGCGCCCGCCTCGGTGCGCCAGTCCGTCGTCATCCAGGCCGACGCGCTCTTCGACTTCGACAAGTCGGTGGTGCGCCCGGATGGCAAGCGCGCGATCGACGATGCCCTCGCCAAGCTGAACGGCGTGGACCTCGAGATGGTGATCGCCACCGGCCACACGGACTCCATCGGCACCGAGCGCTACAACCAGAAGCTTTCCGAGCGCCGCGCCGCGGCCGTGAAGGCGTACCTGGTGAGCAAGGGCATCCCGGCGTCGAAGATCACGACCATCGGCAAGGGCGAGACGCAGCCGGTCGCGACCAACAAGACCGCCGCGGGCCGCCAGAAGAACCGCCGCGTGGACATCGAGTTCCGGGGCGTGAAGCAGTAATCTTTCCGGAACACCGGCAGAAAACCCCGCTCCGGCGGGGTTTTTTGTTCCCCCATGGAAAACGTCGACACCCTGATCTGCGCCGCGCACGTGATTCCCGTGGAGCCGCGCGCCGTGCTCGCGCATCACGCGGTCGCGATCCGCGACGGGCGCATCGTGGCGCTCGCGCCCACCGACGAGGCGCTCGCGCGCTTCGAGGCGCGCGAGGTCGTGCGCCTCGACCGGCACGTGCTCTTCCCCGGCCTCGTGAACCTGCACTGCCACGCGGCGATGGCCTTGCTGCGGGGGCTCGCCGACGACCGCCGGCTCATGGAATGGCTGGAGAAGCACATCTGGCCCGCGGAAGCGCGCCACGTGAGCGACGAGTTCGTGCACGACGGCAGCCTCCTCGCCATGGCCGAGATGCTGCGCGCGGGCGTGACCTGCGTGAACGACATGTATTTCTTCCCCGAGGCCACCGCGCGCGCCGCGTTGCGCGCCGGGATGCGCGCGGCGCTCGGCATCATCGCGGTCGAGTTCCCCAGCGCCTACGCCGCGGACCCGCAGGAGTACCTCGAGAAGGGCCTCGCCACGCGCGACGGCTATCGCGGCGAGACGCTCCTCGCGTTCTGCCTCGCGCCGCACGCTCCGTACACCGTGGGCGACGAGACGATGCGCCGCATCGCCGTGCTCTCCGAGGAGCTCGACATCCCGATCCATACGCACGTGCACGAGACGATCGGCGAGATCGAGCAGGGACTCGCGAGGAACGGCATGCGGCCGGTGGAGCGGCTGCGCCGGCTGGGCGTGGTCGGGCCGCGGCTGGTCGCCGTGCACTGCGTGCACCTCGACGAGCCGGAGATCGAGCTCTTCGCGCGCGAGAACGTGAGCGTCGCCCACTGCCCCTCGTCCAACATGAAGCTCGCGAGCGGCATCGCGCCCGTGCCGCTGCTGCGCATGCGCGGGGTGAACGTGGGCCTGGGCACGGACGGCGCGGCGAGCAACAACCGGCTGGATGTGCTCACCGAAATGCGCAACGCCGCGCTCCTCGCCAAGGTGACGAGCGGCGATGCGGCGATGCTGGGCGCGCTCGAGGCGATCGAGATGGCGACGCTCGCCGGCGCCCGCGCCCTCGGGCTCGACGACCGCATCGGCTCGATCGTGCCGGGCAAATCCGCCGACCTCGCGGCGATCGCGCTCGACAGCGTCGAGACGATGCCGTGCTTCGATCCGGCCTCGCACATGGTCTACGCCGCGGGCCGCGAGCACGTGACCCACGCGTGGGTGGAAGGCCGCGCGCGGCTCGCCGAGCGCCGGCTCGTGGGCCTCGACGAGCGGGACCTGCGCGACAAGGCCGCGTGGTGGCAGCGGAAGATGGCATGATGAACGCGATGGAAACCGCCTCGCAAGGCAGCAGCACGAATTACGATCCCGCGGAGCTCGCGAAATTCAGCGCGCTCGCCCATCGTTGGTGGGATCCCACGAGCGAGTTCCGCCCGCTGCACGAGATCAACCCGCTGCGGCTCGGGCACATCGAGAAGCTCGCGGGCGGTCTCGCGGGCAAGCGCGTGGTGGACGTGGGGTGCGGCGGGGGCATCCTCGCCGAGGCGATGGCGGCGAAGGGCGCGCAGGTGACCGGCATCGACCTCTCGGAGCGCGCGCTCAAGGTGGCGCGGCTGCACGGCCTCGAGGTGCGCAGCGCCGTCGACTACCGCTACGTTTCCGCCGAGGACCTCGCCGCGCAGGCACCCGAGTCCTTCGATGTCGTGACCTGCATGGAGATGCTCGAGCACGTGCCGCAGCCCGCGAGCGTGGTCGCGGCGTGCGCGCGCCTGGCGAAGCCCGGGGGGGACGTCTTCTTCTCCACCATCAACCGCAATCCCAAGTCGTTCCTCTTCGCGATCGTCGGCGCGGAATACGTGCTGCGGCTCCTGCCGAAGGGCACCCACGAGTACGCGCGCTTCATCCGGCCTTCGGAGCTCGCGCGCGATTGCCGGCAAGCGGGCCTCGCGGTGCAGGACGTGACCGGCATGACGTACAACCCCCTCACCCGCCGCTACGCGCTCGGCCGCGATGTCGACGTGAACTACGTCGTCGCATGCCGCAAGTGATCGAGGCCGTCCTCTTCGACCTCGACGGTACGCTCGCGGACACCGCGCCCGACATGGCGCTCACGGTGAACCGCATGCTCGAGCGCCGCGGCAAGCTCTCCGTCCCGGTCGAAGCGGTGCGGCCCCACGTCTCGAAGGGGGCGCGCGGCATGATCGGCGCGGCGTTCGGCCTGAAGCCCGAGGACGCGGGCTTCCAGGCGCTGCGCGAGGAGTTCCTCGCGATGTACGAGGAGAACCTGTGCGTGGGCACGGCGCTCTTCCCCGGCATGGAGCGGCTCCTCGGGGAGCTGGAATCGGCCGGCCTCGCCTGGGGTGTGGTGACCAACAAGTTCGAGCGCTTCGCGGTGCCGCTCATCGCCGCGCTCGGTCTGGGCGAGCGCGCCGCGATCGTGGTGGGCGGCGACACCTGCCCGCGTCCGAAGCCCTTCCCCGATCCGCTGCTGCACGCGGCCACGTCGATCGGCGTGGCCCCCATGAGCACGCTCTA
>DASUXK010000318.1:0-5729 GCA_036377935.1 Usitatibacter sp. | reverse complement strand
ACGTCCGGCTGCGGCTCGAACCCCACCGTGGGCGACGCCTTCGACAAGCTCTACCCGCACGGCGTGACGCTCGCCTTCGGCGAGACCACCGAGCTCACGGGCGGCGAGCATCTCGTCGCCGCGCGCTGCCGCAACGACGAGGTGCGCAAGAAGTTCACGTACATGTTCGACCGCTACCAGCAGGTGGTCGAGGCGCACAAGACGAGCGACCTGCGCGATTCGCAGCCCACCAAGGGCAACATCGAGGGCGGCCTCACCACCATCGAGGAGAAGGCGCTCGGCAACATCCAGAAGATCGGCCGCAAGTGCGTGGTCGACGGCGTGCTGGACAAGGCCGAGGCGCCCACCGGCCCGGGCCTCTGGTTCATGGATTCGTCGTCCGCCGCCGCGGAGATGGTGACGCTGGTCGCCGCCGCGGGCTACACGGTGCACTTCTTCCCGACGGGCCAGGGCAACGTGATCGGCAACCCGATCCTGCCGGTGATCAAGCTCTGCGCGAACCCGCGCACCGTGCGCACCATGAGCGAGCACATCGACGTCGATGTCTCGGGCCTGCTGCGCCGCGAGATGACGCCGGACCAGGCGGGCGACAAGCTCCTCGAGTGCATGTTCCGCACGGCCAACGGCCGGCTCACCGCCGCCGAGGCGCTGGGGCACCGCGAGTTCGTCCTCACGCGCCTCTACGAGAGCGCCTGACGGACTTCCCCTCGAAGGCGCGCGTGGAAACGCTGAAGGTCGAGGTGTGGCGGGGCGGGGCCGACGGGGCGTACGAGAGCTTCGAGGTGCCGCGCCGCGAGAGCCAGACGGTGCTGGATGTGGTCACCCACATCCAGCGCTTCGTCGATCCCACGCTCGCCTACCGCTTCGCATGCCGCGTCGGCATGTGCGGCTCGTGCGCGATGACGGTGAACGGCGTGCCGCGCTGGACGTGCCGCACGCACGTAAACAAGGTGGCGAAGGACGGCCGGCTCAAGCTGGCGCCCCTCGCCAACATGCCGGTGGTGCGCGACCTCGTCGCGGACATGCGCGAGTTCTTCGACAAGTGGGCGAGGGCGCGCGGGCAGTTCGCGCCCACGCGCACGCGCCATGACGAGTTCGCGGTGGTCGATCCGGCGTCGCCCGAGCGCCGCGAGGCCGACGCCGCGATCGAGTGCATCGGCTGCGGCGTCTGCTACGCGGCGTGCGACGTCGTCAAGTGGAATCCGCAGTACCTGGGCCCCGCGGCGTTGAACCGCGCGTGGACCCTGCAGAACGACGTGCGCGACGGCGCCCACGGCGAGCGCCTCGCGGCCGTGTCGCAGGACGGCGGCTGCCTCTCGTGCCACACGCACATGAGCTGCACCGAGTTCTGCCCCAAGCACCTCTCGCCCACGCGCTCGATCTCCGGCCTGAAGCGCGAAGGCCTGTGGTCGGTGCTGCTGGGGAGGAAGCCGTGAACGGCGCGCGCATCACGCGCTTCGATACCTTCCTCTGGGTCGTGCAGCGCGTGACCGCGGCGTTCCTCGGGCTGTTCGTGCTGGTGCACCTCGTCACCATCCTCTATGCGGTGCGCGGGGGCTTGAGCGCCTCCGAGATCCTCGCCCGCACCCATTCGAGCCTCGCGATCCCGCTCTTCTACGCGCTCTTCGTCGTGGCCGCCTCGGTCCACGGCGCCATCGGGCTGCGCACGGTGGCGGCCGAATGGCTCTCCTGGCGCGGTCGCTCGGCGGATCTCGCGTTCGTCCTCGTCGGCCTCGCGCTCCTCGCGCTGGGCCTGCGCGCCGTCGTGGCGGTGTCCGCATGATGCGGCCCGCGCGCAACCACCCCGCCTGGTGGGCGTTCCTCGTCCATCGCGTCTCGGGCATCGCGCTCGCGCTCTTCCTGCCCGCGCACTTCCTCGCGCTGGGCTCGGCGCTGCGGGGCGAGGCGAGCCTGGAAGGCTTCCTGAAATGGACCGAGCAGCCGTGGGTGGTCGCCGGCGAATGGATCCTCGTGATGCTCCTCGCGGCGCACCTCGCCGGAGGGCTGCGGCTCCTCGTCCTGGAGTTCCTGCCCTGGCGCGACTGGCAGAAGACGCTCGCCGCCGTCGCGGCCGGGTTCGCCGTCCTCGCGGGCCTCGTATTCGCATTCGCACGTTGAAGCGTTAAGCGGTGCATGAAGGCTGTATCCCACGAAAACCACCGGAGGAATCGATGCTGAAGCGCCTGCTCGCCCGTTGCCTCGCCGTCTCGCTCGCGGCCCTCGCCCCCGTCGCCGCGCATGCCGACGCCTGGCCCGCCAAGCCCGTGAAGATCATCGTGCCGTTCGCGGCCGGCGGCGCGACCGATGTCGTGGCGCGGCTCCTCGGGCAGAAGTTGAACGAGGCGTGGGGCCAGGCGGTGGTGGTGGAGGATCGTCCGGGCGCGGGCGGCAACATCGGCGCGGACGCGGTGGCGAAGGCGCAGCCCGATGGCTACACCCTGCTCATGACCTCGGGCTCCATCGTCACGGCCAACCCGTTCATGTACAAGTCGATGCAGTTCGACCCGGCCAAGGACCTCGTCGGCATCACCAACGTCGCGAGCGGCCCGCAGGTGATCGCCGTCACCAACGACCTGCCGGCCAAGACCCTGCGCGACTTCATCTCCTACGTGAAGGCCAATCCCGGCAAGGTGAACTTCGGCAGCGCCGGCGTGGGCACCCAGACGCACCTCGCGGCGGAGAACTTCGCCTACGCGGCGGGCCTCGAGATGACGCACGTCCCGTACAAGGGCGAGGCCGCCGCGTTGACCGACCTGGTCGGCGGCCAGATCCAGATGGTCACGCCGAACCTCGGCGGCGCGATCAACCTCATCAAGGGCGGCAAGATCCGCGCGCTCGCGGTGACGAGCAAGGAGCGCAGCAAGGAGCTGCCCGACGTACCCGCCGCGGCCGAGGTGATCCCGGGCTTCGAGAACGCCGGCTGGTTCGGGCTCATGGCTCCCGCCGGCACGCCGAAGGAGGTCGTCGAGAAGGTGTACCGCGACAGCGCGAAGATCCTGCAGTCGGATGCATTCAAGGCGGCGCTCGCCAAGCAGGGCATGGTGCCCGTGGGCAACTCGCCCGCGGATTTCCAGGCCGCCATCCGCGAGGAGACGGCGCGCTGGGCGAAGGTGATCCGCGAGCGCCACCTGCAGGCGCACTGAGAAAGGCGAAGGAGGCCGTTGCCACCATGAAGGTCGAGCCCCAGGCAGTCGAGGAAATCGCGCGCGAGCTGTACGTGCGCGCGCTCAAGGTCCTTCCACCCGACGTGAAGGAAGGCTTCGCGCGGCTCGCCGCCGGCGAGACCGATGCCACGGCCAAGCGGGTGCTCGGCACCATGATCACCAACATCCGCGTGGCGGAGGAGACCGAGAACCTCCTCTGCCAGGACACCGGCATCCCGATCTACAACGTGACCATCGGCCGCGGCGTCGAGGTCGACGGCCCGCAGTTGAAGAGCGCCATCCGCCGCGGCTGCGAGCGCGCGACCCGCGAGCATCCGCTGCGCTCCTCCGTGGTGCACCCGATCACGCGCAAGAACGAGCAAACCTCGTGCGGGCCCGGCATTCCGCCGATCCACATCGATTTCAGCGAGGAGCCCGAGAAGCTCGTGATCGAGATGGTGCCCAAGGGCAGCGGCTCGGAGAACAACTCGTGGCTGCGCATGGCGATCCCCGCCGAGGGCATCGACGCCATCAAGACCTTCGTCGTCGATTGCGTGCTCGATGCCGGCGGCAAGACCTGCCCGCCGACCATCGTCGGCGTGGGCGTCGGCGGCACGTCGGATGTGTGCGTGGCGCTCGCCAAGCGCGCCGCCACGCGCGCGCTGGGCACCGCGTGCCCGGATCCGGAGGGCGCCAAGCTCGAGCGCGAGCTCTCCGAAGCGGTGAACCTCCTCGGCGTGGGGCCCCAGGGCCTGGGCGGCGATTCCACTTCCTTCGCGGTGCACGTGGAGCTCGCGGCGACCCACATCACCATGAACCCGGTCGCGGTGAACATGCAGTGCCATTCGGCGCGCCGCGCTTCCGCCTCGATCACGCCTTCGGGCGTCGCGTACGGATTCTAGCCATGGCCCACCACGTCCTCACGCCGCCCATCACCGAGGAGCAGGTCCGCGCCCTGCGGGTGAACGACACCGTCACGCTCGAAGGCGCGCTCTACGGCATCCGCGACGCCAACCAGATCGCGCTCTTCGACAAGGGGCGCAAGACCAAATTCGACCTGCACGGTGCCGCCACCATCCATACCGCGCCCAACGTGAAGAAGGTGCCGGTTTCGCCGGCGGATCCCACGGGTTACGCGTCGGTTTGCGTCGGCACCACCACCTCCGCGCGCATGGAGCGCTTCACGCGCCCGCTCCTCGAGCTGGGTGTGCGCATCATCGTCGGCAAGGGCGGGCTCGCGAAGGGGTCGCTCGAGGCGTTCTCCGATCTCGGCGGCGCGTACCTCGCCATCATCGGCGGGACGGCGGCGCTCGAGACCACCTGGATCGAGGCCATCGAGGACGTGGACCTCGACGACCTCAACCCGGAATCGATCTGGAAGTTCCGGGTGAAGAACTTCGGCCCGCTGCTCGTGGCGATGGATACCCACGGCGGCAGCCTGTACGACGCGGTGCAGCGGGAATCGCGGAGCCGGCGCGCGCAAACTTTGGCGCGATTGGGTGTCAAATAGCCCGATTCCGGGGCGTTCGACGCCTCCTCGTGCCTCATCTGTGCAAAATCCGGTAGACTCGCGGGTTTTGCAAGCCGAACCGGGGTTCATCCCCCGGGAACACGGCCCCCAATCGTTTCTTCGGGCGCCCTCCACAAGGGGACGCGACGCGGGGCGCGCCCTCCAGGGCCCGCCGCAGGTGCAACAGGAGGTCTGAGAGTGGATTACGCGCAGCAGCAGAGGAGCTGGGGGAGGCACGCGCCCAGCATCCTTGCCGTCGCCGCCTTGCACATCCTCCTCGGCTGGGCCCTCGTGAACGGGCTGGCCCGCCGGGTCATCGAGGTGGTCAAGGCGCCGATCGAGACCAAGATCATCGAGGAGGTGAAGAAGCCGCCGCCCGACGTGCCGCCGCCGCCGCCGCCGCCCAAGCTCGCGGCCCCGCCGCCGCCCTTCATCCCGCCGCCCGAGATCAACATCGAGGTGCCGAAGGTCACGCCGCCGCCGACCATCACGACGGTGACGACGACCCCGCCGCCGCCGGGCCCGCCGCCCAAGGTCTACACGCCGCCCGCCCCGCCCGCGCCGGCGAAGCCGCTCGTGCGCAAGGAGTACAAGGCGAGTTACCGCGTCGACCCGTCGTTCCCGCGCGAGGCCATCCGCCGCGGCTTGAGCGGCCGCGTCGTGGCGTGGGTGCACGTGGCGCCCTCGGGCGTCGTGACCGACGTCGAGATCCGCTCGTCGACCAACCCGATCTTCAACCGCGAGGTGGTTCGCGCCCTCTCGCAGTGGAAATTCAATCCCGAGCCCGTCGGATTCATCGGCGAGTACGAGATCGTCTTCAACCTCAAGGACTGAAAGCCCCAGCCCGCGCCACAAGCGCGTCTGCCTCGACAGGAGAACCCACCAATGAAATCACTCCACCGCCTGCCCGCCGTGCTTGCCGCGGTCCTCTTCGCGTGCGCGGCGAGCGTCGCGCTCGCGCAGGGGACCGAAGGAAATCCCCAGCCCGCGGCCGCCGCCACCGCGCCCGCCCCGGCGGACGCCTCCGGGCAGCCCGCCGCGACGACCCCGCAACCGCCGCCGCCGGTCGCCGACAA
>DASUXK010000317.1:0-7313 GCA_036377935.1 Usitatibacter sp. | reverse complement strand
GTGGATTTCGACGGCACCATCGCCCACGACGGCGTCGTGCCGCCGCACGTGGTCGACGGCCTCGCGCGCCTGCGCGACACCGGCCGCAAGCTCCTGCTCGCCACGGGGCGCGAGCTGGAGGCGCTGCTCGCCGCCTTCCCGCAGGCCGCGCTCTTCGACCGCGTCGTGGCGGAGAACGGGGCGCTCCTCTACCGACCGAAGAGCGGCGAGCGCGAGGTGCTCGGCGAGCCGCCGCCCGCGGCGCTGGTCGCGAGCCTGCTGGCGCGCGGCGTCCCGCTCTCGGTCGGGCGCTCCATCGTCGCGACGGTGGTGCCGCACGAGACCGCGGTGATCGAGGCGATCCGCGCGCTCGGCCTGGAGCGCCAGGTGATCTTCAACAAGGGCGCGGTGATGGTGCTTCCCGCGGGCATCACGAAGGCCACGGGGCTCGCCGTCGCCCTCGAGGAGCTCGCGCTCTCGCCGCGCAACCTCGTGGCCGTGGGCGACGCCGAAAACGACCACGCGATGCTCGACGCGGCCGAGTACTCGGTCGCCACGGCCAATGCCATCGGCACGCTCCGGGCGAAGGCGGACCGCGTGACGCGCGAGACGCACGGCGACGGCGTGCTCGAGGTGATCGCCGACCTCATCGAATCGGACCTCGCGCGCAACCCGCCGCGCGCGCCGCGCCGCGTGCTGCTCCTGGGGCACGACGCGCAGGGCGCGCCCGTGGCGCTGCCCACGGCCGGCGTCTCCATGGTGGTCGCGGGGCCGCCGGGCAGCGGCAAGAGCGCGCTCGTCATGGGCCTCGTCGAGCGCGCGTGCGCCATGGGCTACCAGGTGTGCGTGATCGACACGCGCGGCCGCTACCTCGACTTCGCGGCGGCGGTGGCGATCGGCGCCGAGCGCGCGCCCGACGCGCTGGAGGTCGTGACGGCGCTCGAGAAGCCGGCCATCCATGCGGTGGTCTCGCTCGGGCGCGTGCCGCGCGACGCGCGCGCGGGCTTCATCACCGAGCTCCTGCGGCGCCTGGGTGCCTTGCAGGAATCGACCGGGCGCCCGCACTGGATCGTGGTCGACGAGGCCGCGCACGCGCTTGCGCCGCGCGGGCTCAAGGACGAGGTGGCCGTCGCGCCCGCGGAGAACACGCTTTACGTCTCGGCCGAGGCGCGACGCCTTCCCGCGGACCTCCTCGCCGCGGCGAACGCGTTCGTCGCGAGCGGCGAGGCGGCGGGCGCGGAGCTCGCCGCGATCGCCGCCACGCTGGCGGTGCCCGCGCCGCCGGAGCCGATCCGCGATCCGCGCGCGGGCGAGGCGCTCGTCTGGTCGCGGCGCTCGCGCGCGGCGCCGGTGCTCGTCGAGCTCGACCTCCCGAAGCGCGCGCGCGACGATGAACGCGCCGTAGGACGCCTCCTACGGCGCGCGTGAGCTCGATCGTCCATCATGGCGGGACGCGGGGCGTCGACCGCGGGCGCTGAATCTTTGCGCGCCGCGTCCGGTCGAAATATCCACCCCCAAGACCCATACAAAATAGAACGGGATGACCCGATGGCGCGCACGAGCAACGAATTGCCCACGCTATCGCCCGGCCGCCACGGCGCGCCGCGCGCGACGCCCGACCGATCCACCATGGCGCAGCTCGCGCGGCAGACGCTCGCCGTCGTGCTCGCGGGCGGACGCGGCTCGCGGCTGGGCCCCCTCACCGCGGGACGCGCGAAGCCGGCGGTGCCGTTCGGCGGCAAGTTCCGCATCATCGATTTCGCGCTCTCCAACTGCATCAACTCCGGAATCCGGCGCATCGGCGTCGCGACGCAGTATCATTCCCATGGATTGATCAACCACGTGCAGCGCGGCTGGTCGTTCCTCGACGGACGCTTCAACGAGTTCATCGAGCTGCTGCCCGCGCAGCAGAGCCACAATTCCGACTGGTACAAGGGCACTGCCGACGCGGTGTACCAGAACCTCGAGGTGCTGCGCCGCCATGGGCCGCGCTTCGTGCTGGTGCTCGCGGGCGACCATATCTACAAGATGGACTACACCTGCATGCTCTACGAGCACCTCGACCGCGACGCGGACATGACGGTGGGTTGCGTCGAGGTCCCGGTGGACGAGGCCGCGGGCCAGCTCGGCGTGATGGAGGTGGACCGCGGCTTCCGCGTGGTCGGCTTCGAGGAGAAACCGCAGCGCCCGCGCCCGATTCCCGGGCGGCCCGGCACGGCGCTCGGCAGCATGGGCATCTACGTGTTCAACTCCGAATTCCTCTACGACGAGCTGGTGGACGACGCGGTGGACGACGAGTCGGGCCACGACTTCGGCCACGACCTCATCCCGAAGCTGCTCGCCAGCGCCTCGCGCGTGTACGCCCACCGCTTGCAGGACAGCTGCGCGCAGCTCACCGACGGGCGCCCCTACTGGCGCGACGTGGGCACCGTGGACGCCTTCTGGGAAGCGAACCTCGAGCTCACGCGCGTCTCGCCGGCGCTCAACCTCTACGACGACGCGTGGCCCATCTGGACGTTCCAGGAGCAGCTCCCGCCGGCGAAGTTCGTCTTCGACGAGCAGGGGCGGCGCGGCGCGGCGATGGATTCCATGGTCTCGGGCGGCTGCATCGTGAGCGGCTCCACGGTGAGGAACTCGCTCCTCTTCTCGCGCGTGCGCGTGCACAGCTACTGCGACATCGACGAGGCGGTGCTGCTCCCGGAGGTCGAAGTGGGGCGCGGGGCCGTGCTCAAGCGTGTCGTGGTGGACCAGGGCTCGCGCATCCCGGCGGGCCTGCGCGCGGGCGTCGATCCCGAGGAGGACCGCAAGCGCTTCCACGTCACCGAAAAGGGCGTGACGCTCATCACGCCCGCGATGCTGGGCCAACCCCTGCAGCACCTTCATTGAGCGCCGAGGACTTCCCGGCGCCATGACGATGCTGACCGAGCAGGACATCTACCTCTTCAAGGAAGGCTCGCACGCCAACCTGTACCGCAAGCTCGGCTGCCACCTCGCGCCGGACGGCGAGGGCGGCCGCTTCGCGGTGTGGGCGCCCAACGCGCACGCGGTCTCGGTGATCGGCGAGTGGAACGCGTGGAAGCCGGGCGTGGACGTGATGCACCCGCGCTGGGACCAGTCGGGCATCTGGGAGGCCGAGGTCGCGGGCGTGCGCCGCGGCCAGTCGTACAAGTACGCCATCACGAACGTGCACGGGCAGCGCGAGGATCGCGCCGACCCGATGGCCTTCTACGCCGAGGTGGCGCCCGCGAACGCCTCGCGCGCGTGGACGCTCGAGTACGAGTGGGGCGACGGCGAGTGGATGGCGGGCCGCGCGGCGACGAACGCGCTCGACGCGCCGTGCTCGGTCTACGAGCTGCACCTGGGCTCGTGGCGGCGCAGCGCCCACGACCGCCTGCCGACGTATCGCGAGATCGCGCAGCCGCTCGCCGAATACATGCAATGGCTCGGGTTCACGCACGTGGAGCTCATGCCCATCACCGAGCATCCGTTCTACGGCTCGTGGGGCTACCAGACCACGGGCTACTTCGCGCCGACGTCGCGCTACGGCTCGCCGCAGGATTTCATGCACCTCGTCGACGTGCTGCATCGCAACGGCATCGGCGTGATCCTCGACTGGGTGCCCTCGCACTTCCCCGACGATCCCCACGGCCTCGCGCGCTTCGACGGCACGCACCTCTACGAGCACGCCGACCCGCGCCTGGGCTTCCATCCCGAGTGGAAGAGCGCGATCTTCAACTACGGGCGCCACGAGGTGCGCGCCTTCCTCGCCTCGAGCGCGCACTTCTGGCTGGAGAAGTACCACATCGACGGGCTGCGCGTGGATGCCGTGGCCTCGATGCTCTACCTCGACTACGGACGCAAGGACGGCGAGTGGATCCCCAACGCCTACGGCGGCAAGGAGAACCTGGAGGCGATCGCGTTCCTGAAGCAGCTCAACACCGGCATCGCGCGCGACTTTCCCGACACGCGCACGATCGCGGAGGAGTCGACCGCGTGGCCGCAGGTCTCGCGCCCGGTGCACACCGGCGGCCTCGGCTTCTCGATGAAGTGGAACATGGGCTGGATGCACGACACCCTCGACTACTTCTCGCGCGACCCGATCCACCGCCGCTACCACCACTCGGAGCTCACCTTCTCGCTGTGGTACGCCTTCACGGAGAACTTCGTCCTGCCGCTGTCCCACGACGAGGTCGTGTACGGCAAGCGCGCGCTCCTGGACAAGATGCCGGGCGACCGCTGGCGGAAGTTCGCGAACCTGCGGCTGCTCTACGGCTACATGTGGACGCACCCCGGCAAGAAGCTCCTCTTCATGGGCGGGGAAATCGGCCAGTGGCGCGAGTGGCACCACGAGCGCGAGCTCGACTGGGGGCTCACGCACGAGACGGATCACGCGGGCGTGCAGCACTGGCTGCGCGACCTCAATCGCGCCTACCGCGATCTCGCGGCGCTGCACGAGGTCGACTTCTCGCCCGAGGGCTTCCAATGGGTGGACATGCACGACAGCGACGATAGCGTGCTCTCGTACCTGCGCGTGGCGAAGGACGGCTCGCCCGTGCTGGTGGTGCTCAACTTCACGCCGGTCGTGCGCGAGAGCTACCGCGTGGGCGTGCCCCTGCCGGGCCGCTGGCGCGAGGCGCTCAACTCCGACGCGCCGTTCTACGGCGGCAGCGGCGTGGGCAACCTGGGCGGCGCCGACTCCCGGCCGCAGCCCTGGCACGGGCGGGCGCATTCGGTCGAGATCACGCTCCCGCCGCTCGCCTTCTCGCTCTTCGTGCCGGAGGCCGGGGCATGAACGACCTGTCGCGCGCGCCGGTGCGTGACACGCTCGCCTCGTTCGCCATCGTGGAGGGCGTCGCGCCGCAGGTCGACGGCGGGCGCTTCGCCATCAAGCGCGTGGCGGGCGAGGAGATCGTCGTCACCGCCGACTGCTTCGCCCACGGCCACGAGCGCGTCGCCTGCGAGGTGCGCTACCGCGGGCCCGGCGACACGTCGTGGAGCGCGGTCGACATGGAGGCGCTCGGCAACGACCGCTGGACGGGCCGCTTCACCGTGGACCGCATCGGCATGTGGCAGTACGCGGTCGTGTGCTGGATCGACCACCTCGCCGCGTGGCGCGAGGCGTTCCTGCGCCGCACCGATCCCGAGGACCTGCGGCTGCACGCGCAGATGGGCAGCGACCTGGTCGCCGCGAGCATCGCGAACGCGCAGGGCGCCGCGCGCGAGGACCTCGTGCACTGGGCGCGGATGCTGCGCGAGGAGACGGATCCGGAAAAGCTGCACGCGATCGCCATGGACGACTCGCGCATCGAGCTCGCGCAGCGCCACGCGCCGCGCGCGGGCGCCGCGCAGTCGGCGAGCTTCCCCGCCTGGGTGGACCGCGAGCGCGCGCGCTTCTCGAGCTGGTACGAGGCGTTCCCGCGCTCGATGTCCGCGCAGCCGGGCCGGCACGGCACCCTGGCCGACGTCGAGCGCCACCTCGATCGCATCCGCGGCATGGGCTTCGACGTGCTCTACCTGCCGCCGATCCATCCCATCGGCCGCACCAAGCGCAAGGGCCCCAACAACGCCCCGGTCGGGCAGGCGGGCGACGTGGGCAGCCCCTGGGGCATCGGGGCGCGCGAAGGCGGGCACACCGCGATACACCCCGAGCTGGGCACGCACGAGGATTTCCGGCGCCTGGTCGCCGCCGCGCGCGAGCGAGGCATGGAGATCGCGCTCGACATCGCCCTGCAGGTGACGCCCGACCATCCGTGGGTCACGCAGCATCCCGACTGGTTCAAGCGCCGGCCCGACGGCAGCGTCCAGTTCGCCGAGAACCCGCCCAAGAAATACGAGGACATCTACCCGATCGACTTCGACACGCGCGACTGGCGGGCCCTCTGGCAGACGCTGCGCGAGGTGTTCGAGTTCTGGATCGGCGAGGGCGTGGAGATCTTCCGCGTCGACAACCCGCACACCAAGCCCTTCGCGTTCTGGGAGTGGCTGATCGCGGCCATCCATCGCGAGCATCCGCGCGTCCTCTTCCTCGCCGAGGCCTTCACGCGCCCGCGGGTGATGCACCGCCTCGCCAAGCTCGGCTTCACGCAGTCGTACACGTATTTCACGTGGCGCGTGACGAAGCAGGAGCTCACGGAGTACTTCACCGAGCTCGCGCAGTCGCCCTCGCGCGAGTACTTCCGCCCGAACTGCTGGCCGAACACGCCCGACATCCTGCCGCACCACCTGCGCCACCAGCCGGTCGCCGCGTTCGCGGTGCGCCTGGCGCTCGCCACGACGCTCGCCGCGAACTACGGCATCTACGGGCCGGCCTTCGAGCTGGGCGAGAACCGCCCGCGCGACGACGCGAGCGAGGAGTACCTCGACAGCGAGAAGTACGAGATCAAGCAGTGGGACCTCGGCCGCCCGGACAGCCTCGCGCCGCTCGTCTCGCGGCTGAACGCCATCCGCCACGAGCACCCCGCGCTGCAGTCGGACTGGAGCCTCGCGTTCCACGGCACCGACAACGACATGCTCATGTCCTATTCGAAGCGCGCGGGCGACGACGCGATCCTCGTCGTCGTGAACCTCGACCCGCACCACGTGCAGAGCGGGTGGGTGGACGTCGACCTCGGCGCGCTCGGCCTCGCCGACTACGGCGCGTGGACGGTGCACGACCTCGTCACGGGCGAGCGCTATCCCTGGTGGGGCAGCCGCAACTTCGTGATGCTCGATCCGCAACGGGCGCCCGCGCACGTCTTCTCGGTCACGCCCGGCCACCCCTGATGGACACGCGGCCCGTCGCCGGCGCGGCGAGCCCCGCCCTCGAGGGCGTGGACCCGCTGTGGTACATGGACGCGATCATCTACCAGCTCCATGTGAAGGCGTACGCCGATTCGGACGGCGACGGCATCGGCGATTTCCGCGGGCTCACGGGCAAGCTCGACTACATCCGCGACCTGGGCGTGAACACCATCTGGCTGCTGCCGTTCTATCCCAGCCCGATGCTCGACGACGGCTACGACGTCGCCGACTACCGCAACGTCCACCCCGCGTACGGCACGCGGCAGGATTTCCGCCGCTTCGTGCGCGAGGCGCACGCGCGCGGCCTGCGCGTGATCACCGAGCTCGTGGTGAACCACACTTCCGAGCAGCATCCGTGGTTCCAGGCGGCGCGGCGCGCCCCGCGCGGCAGCGCCAAGCGCGACTACTACGTCTGGAGCGACGACCCGAACAAGTACGCCGGCACGCGCATCATCTTCACCGACACGGAGTCGTCCAACTGGGCGTGGGACCCGGTCGCGCAGCAGCACTACTGGCACCGCTTCTTCAGCCACCAGCCGGACCTCAACTTCGAC